>CAYWVA010000433.1:0-2554 GCA_964461545.1 uncultured Rhizobiaceae bacterium
GGCTACACGCGCAGCTAGCCGGCTCTGCCGGCCGCCCGCGCCGTCGCTGGCTTCAGCCCGAGGAACGGCCATTCAGCCCTGCCCGCCCGTCTCCTTGCGCCGCTGCCGCTGCGGTCGAGGGCGAGAGTGGATGCGGATCTTCTTCACTCGCCTCGGATCGGCCTCGAGGATCTCCAGCTCGATGCCGGACGGATGACGCAGAAGCTCGCCGCGCACGGGCACCCGGCCCAACATGGAGACGATCAGGCCGCCCAGACTGTCGGCATCCTCTTCGCGCTCCTCGGGGACCAAGCTCAAGCCCAGCACGGTCTCGACATCCTCGATCGGCGCTCTGGCATCAGCCACAAACACGCCGTCGTCACTGGACTTGATCAGTTCGGCTTCATCCTCGTCGTGCTCATCGGCAATGTCGCCGACAATCTCCTCGACCAGGTCCTCGATCGAAACCAGGCCGTCGGTGCCGCCATACTCATCGACCACGATAGCCATATGGCTTCGGGTGGACTGCATTTTGACCAGAAGATCGGCGGCGCGCATGGAGGGAGGCACGAACAGAAGCGGCCGCAATATTCCCGTCTGCTTGACGGAAGTGGCAATTTCTGTATCGGGAAGCGTCACAGACGCCTGGCGAAGATCGGCCGTACCATTGGCCCGCGACATGCCGCGTTTCTTGTGCGTTCCGCCGCGTTCGGTGAGCCAGCGCAGAAAGTCCTTGATGTGCACTATCCCGACCGGATCGTCGAGGGTCTCACGATAGACCGGCAGCCGGGAATGGTTGGCCTCCATGAACCGGTGCAACAGGTCGTGCACGCTGGCGGCCTCCTCGATCGCCACGATCTCGGCGCGCGGCACCATCACGTCCTCGACCCGCAGGTCGACAAACTCGAGCAGGTTGCGCATCAACGAATTGGCTTCCGGCAGGGCAGCCCTGCCCACGCCATGGCTTGCCCGGCCGTTAGGTGCGACCGGTTGGACTCCGACTGCCCTGCGGCTGAACAGGCTCTTCAGCCACTCGGCCACACCAGCGTGGTCCTCAGCGGATACCGCAGCGTTCGGCTGCGCCATCCGATGATCGGAGTTAGGTCTAGAAGGGTCGTCGTTCATCTTTCATCCAGGAGCGCTGGCCGCTTGCTCGCGTCCCGGCGCTTGTGCATCTTCATAGGGGTCGGGGAGCCCGAGCCGCGCCATGACCTCAGCCTCCAGCCGCTCCATGGCCTCGGCCCTTGCGTCGACCTCGTGGTCATAGCCCACAAGATGCAGCAACCCATGAATAATAAGGTGCGAAGTGTGGTTTGCCAATGGCTTGCCCTGGGCCCTGGCTTCGCGGCTGACCACTCCAGCCGCCAGCACGACGTCGCCAAGCGCCTGCTCCGCGCCCGGCCAGGCGCCGCCGGCGGCAGGAAACGACAGCACATTGGTCGGCTCCGCCTTGCCGCGCCACACCCGGTTGAGCTCCGTTATGGCAGAGTCGCTGGTGAACACAATCGACAACTCGGCTTCTGGTGCGGGGCCTTCCAGCACCTCGAACACCGCCCGTATGGCCGCGTGGGCCAGCGCTTCGCGCTCCGGCAGCACCCGCCACGCCTCATCCTCAGTCAGAAAATCGATCTCCATCAGCCGGGCGATGATCAGTTGGCTTGCGACCGCTCCGCGGCGGCAGAGGCGGCCTCGTAGGCATTGACGATGCGGGTTACCAATGGATGGCGCACGATGTCGGCCGCCGTGAAGGCCACATGGTCGATGCCCTCCACACCGCTGAGCAGGCCCACAGCATTCGCCAGGCCCGAAGTCATGCCAAGCGGCAGATCCACCTGGGTGGGGTCGCCATTCACCACCATGCGGCTGCCTTCGCCGAGCCGGGTCAAGAACATCTTCATCTGCTGACCGGTGGTATTTTGCGCCTCGTCCAGGATGATGAAGGCCGACGCTAGCGTGCGCCCGCGCATGAAGGCGAGCGGCGCCACCTCGATGGTCTGGTCGGCCAGTCCGCGGGCCACCACGTTGCTAGGCATGACGTCGTAGAGCGCGTCGTAAAGCGGCCGCAGATAGGGGTCGACCTTTTCCTTCATGTCGCCGGGCAGGAACCCCAGCCGTTCGCCCGCTTCCACCGCCGGCCGCGACAGAATGATCCGATCGACGCTGCCCTCGGCCAGCGCGGCCGCAGCGCACGCCACCGCCAGATAGGTCTTGCCGGTCCCCGCCGGTCCGGTGCCGAACACCAGTTCGCGGGCAAGGATCGCCTCCATGTAGCGCTTCTGCCCGGGCGAGCGCGGGGTGATGATCTTGCGCTGGGTCCGGACATAGACGCCGGGCCCCTTGTGCGATGGCAGCACCGGCTCGGCCGACATGCGGATGGCGCCTTCCACTTCTCCAGAGGTGATCTCAATGCCCTGGCGGGCCCTTTCATAGAGCGCCGTCAGCACGGTGCGCGCACTGTCCCTGGCGGCCGGCGGGCCCTGAAGCGCCAGCCGGTTGCCGCGCGGGGTGATGCTCACGTTCAAGCGGTTTTCGATGAGAGCGAGATGCTCGTCATGCTCGCCGAACAGCGACGCCA
>CAYWVA010000434.1:0-2550 GCA_964461545.1 uncultured Rhizobiaceae bacterium
GCCACTGCGGCGGCATGCGCGGCGGCTGGGACAATCTGCTCGCCGTCATCCCCGGTGGCTCCTCGGTGCCGTGCGTGCCGGCCCACGAGATCATCGACTGCCCGATGGACTTCGATGCGCTGCGAGCCCTCAAGTCGGGCCTGGGCACTGCGGCATTGATCGTCATGGACAAGTCCACCGATATCGTGCGCGCCATTGCCCGCATCGCCTATTTCTACAAGCACGAGTCGTGCGGCCAGTGTACGCCGTGCCGCGAAGGCACGGGCTGGATGTGGCGGGTGCTGATGCGGATGGCCGACGGCCGCGCCCAGAAGCGCGAGATCGACATGCTGCTCGATGTCTCCTATCAGATCGAGGGTCACACCATCTGCGCGCTCGGCGATGCCGCCGCCTGGCCGGTGCAGGGCCTGATCCGGCATTTCCGCGGCGACATCGAGCGGCGCATCGACGAATACACGGCCCGCGCCGATGCCGATGGCGCGGTGCGGCCCATCGCGGCGGAGTAGGAGGCGAGCGATGGCACGAGAGCCGGACAACCTGGTCCTGACGCTGTTGCGCGAAATCCGCGATACGTTGCAGAATCATACGAGGCTCCTCAATGCGCATTCGGAGGAGTTCACTCGATTGAACACCAAGATGGAGGAGTGGCAGGAGACGACCGCCACTGCGGCCGGTTTCGCATTCCATTCGAATGTCCGCCATGAGGCGGTGCAAAGGAAGCTCGACGAACTTGAGGAGCGCCTGAAGCGCCTCGAAGAGCATCGCTGAGAGAGGACTGATGCCCAAGGTCAACATCGACGGCGCCGTCATAGAGGTCGAAGACGGCACCACGCTCTTGCAGGCCTGCGAGATGGCCGGCGGCGAGGTGCCGCGCTTTTGCTATCACGAGCGCCTGTCGATCGCCGGCAACTGCCGCATGTGCCTGGTCGAGGTGAAGGGATTGCCGAAGCCGCAGGTGTCGTGCGGCGTTGCGGTCAACGACCTCAGGCCCGGCCCCAACGGCGAACCGCCGGAGGTCTTCACCCGCACCCCCACGGTCAAGAAGGCGCGCGAAGGGGTGATGGAGTTCCTGCTCATCAACCACCCGCTCGACTGCCCGGTGTGCGACCAGGGAGGGGAATGCGACCTGCAGGACCAGGCCATGGCCTACGGCATCGACAAGAACCGCTTCCACGAAAACAAGCGGGCGGTGGAGGACAAGTATCTCGGTCCCCTGATCCGCACCTTCATGAACCGTTGCATCCAGTGCACGCGTTGCATCCGGTTTTCCAGCGAAGTGGCGGGAATCGATGAACTCGGCGCCATCGGGCGCGGCGAGGACATGGAGATCACCACCTATCTTGAGCGCGCCATGATGAGCGAGTTGCAGGGCAATGTGATCGATCTGTGCCCGGTCGGCGCGCTGGTTTCTGCACCCTATTCGATGAAGGCCAGGCCGTGGGAGTTGAGGAAGGTCGAGAGCGTCGACGTCATGGACGCCCTCGGCTCGGCCATCCGCGTCGATGTGCGCGACCGCCGGGTGATGCGCATTCTGCCCCGGACCAATGATCCGGTGAACGAGGAATGGATCTCCGACAAGACCCGTTTCGTGTGGGACGGGTTGATGGTGCAGCGCCTCGACCGGCCTTACGTGCGCCACGACGGGCGGCTGCGCCCGTCCAGTTGGAGCGAAGCCTTTGCGGTCATTGCCGAGCGCCTCAAGGTGGCAGGCTCTGAGCGGACAGCGGCCCTGATGGGCGATCTCGCCGGGGTTGAGGAGATGTTTGCGTTGAAGAGCCTGATGCGGGCGCTCGACGTCAAGCATGTGGACTGCCGTGAACCGCACTCGAGGCTTGGCGAAGCCGGCGGACGGGCCGGCTATCTGTTCAACGCCACGGTCGCCGGCATCGAGGCCGCCGACGCGATCCTCATTGTGGGCAGCAATCCGCGGCTCGAGGCAGCCGTCCTCAATGCCCGGATCCGCAAGGCCTGGCGCGCCCATGGAGTGGCCATCGGCGTCATTGGCGAGATGACCGATCTCACCTACCCATATCGGCATTTGGGCGCCGGACCTCAGAGCCTGGTTGAGCTGCTTGATGGTGGTGGGTTCGCCGAGGTGCTGCAGAAGGCCGAGCGGCCGTTGATCATCGTCGGACAAGGCGCAATCGCCCGCCCCGACGGCGCCGCGGTGCTGGCCCATGCCGCCAGGCTTGCACTGCAATCAGGCGCGGTGAGCGAGGCGTGGAACGGCTTTTCGGTACTCCACACGGCGGCTGGCCGGGCGGGCGGGCTGGAAATCTGCGCCTTGCCGGCCGCCGACGGCGGCAAGACCACCGCCGAGATCCTGGCCGCGACCAAGGCGGGCGATATCGAGGCCGTCTATCTGCTCGGCGTCGACGAGATCGACATGAGCGAGTTGGGCGATGCCTTTGTGATCTATCAGGGCACCCACGGCGATGCCGGCGCCCACCGTGCCGACGTGGTGCTGCCGGGCGCCGCCTACACAGAAAAGTCGGCCACCTTCGTCAACACCGAAGGCCGCCCGCAGATGACCCGGCGCGGCGCCTTTCC
>CAYWVA010000435.1:0-2548 GCA_964461545.1 uncultured Rhizobiaceae bacterium
GCCCCGACGTCCGGACCGGGAGGTGGTCGTCACCGTGCTCCCGCCGATCTCGATGAAACGTGCCCGCCCTGGCCGATGTGTAAGGCCTCGCCGACGCCGCGGTCGCGGAGTCGGGCCGGCAATGCGCCGTCCCCCACCACACCGAGGTCGCGGAATGCAGCGAGGACTGCGGGCTCGAAATGGCCAACGTCGCGGCGCTCAGCTTGACGAGTCGGGCATGGGGACGACGAGGTCGGCGACGATGGGCGCCCCAACGACCCAGTCGGCTCCCAGGCACCGGCCAGCCCTACGAGCGATGCCTGGCAGCAGCCCGGCGACTGAGAGCTCGGTGTGCCAGGGAGGTGGCCTCCCGCCGACCACGATGTGCAGGTCGAGCTCAACACAGCCGCCTGGTTCTCGACGTCCAGGTCGTTCTCCGTGCATTTCTCCACCATCGCGGTGGTCGGCTTGGACTATCGTGGCCGTTCGAGATGCGGTCGCCAAGATGGACCCTCGTCCACGCCGAACTGGCGGATCCCGGTGCAGGCCGTGGACCGGCCGTGGTGGTGGCCACCGCCGCGTCCCAGCCGTTCCCGATGTGCAGGTCGAGCGCACAGCCACAAGCTGATCTCGATGGACAGCCCGTCTCCGTGCATTTCCCCCACAACGCGGTGGTCGGCTTGGATATCGTGGCCGTCGCGATGGGCTCCCTGAGCCGGATGGGACCAGCATGCTTACCGGCACCGGCGGTGGCATACGCGGATTCACCCGCGGTTCTCGCGGCACAGGCGGCCAAGCTGAGGGCGCACCTTTCGGTAACGCTCCCGCGCCGTCAGCCCTCACGCTTCATCCGCTCGCGGCGCGCGACTTCCGCCGGCGTCGGGGGGTCCATCGCGTAGTCGCCCGTCACGACCGCACCCGCACGCCGGTAGCGGGCAATGGTGACCCCCGTCGTCGTCACCTTGTTGTCCACCAGCTTGAACGCTGCTGGCCTCGCGCCCGCGCCGAACAGTTTCTTGCCGTTGCCCAGGACAATCGGGAAGGTGAACAGGCTGATCTCGTCGATCAGGTCGTTGGCCAGCAACGTCTGGATCAGATCGCTGCTGCCTTGGGTCACCAATGCGGGGCCGTCCTCTCGTTTCAGCCGGGCAATGTCGACCGCTGCATCGTGCAGCGCGACCGAACCCTTCCATGTCAGCTCCATGGTCGAGCGCGTCGCGACATATTTCGTGATGCTGTTGAACCGCTTCGCGATGAAATCGTCGTCGCCGCCCTCTAGCCCAGCAGCCCAAGGCCGGCCGGCCTGAGGACTAACTGAAAGCAGTTTCGACCCCGGCCCAGCTCCGGGGCATTTTTGGGCTCGGAACCAATTTCTTTCCCGGGCATTTTAGTGAACGCTCAGTTCGAGCGTGTTATTTGGAGGAGTAGTCCATGAACAAGTCGTTCGCTGCCGTGGCCGCAGCGGCTGCTATTTCGCTTGCCTCAGCGCTCGCCTCCGCACAGGGCGAGATCGTCGAAATCACGCCCGAGGTTGAGGCCAGTTTTCAGGAGCATATAACCACCACGAATGTCACTCCCGCGACGGTCGATACCGAATTGGCCGTCGGTGGCACGGTCCCGGCGGATGTCACTCTCAATTCGGTGCCGCCTGAGATCGTCGAAAGCGCATCGGAGCTTGAAGGACATCAATTCTTTGTGGGGGATGGGCGAATCTACGTTGTCGCCCCCGAGACACGGGAGATTGTGGCCGTCATCAACGTCGACGAGCAATAAGCCACCGTTCATGTCCACATGATCCAGAGCCCCGACCCTCACCGGCCGGGGCTTTCGATGGAACCATGCTCCAAAGGCTGGTGGGGGGAACGAGCGCGACCCCGGCGTATTGTTTAATGAAGCAAGGAGGCAGGGTCAGCCCCGCCGACATGTGTCACGACGGCCCTTGTACCGTCGCCCGTTCGAAACCGTCAGGCCCATCGAATGGGCGCCACCTATCTGATGTTCTGGCCCATATTGCTTCAGATGAGGATCGCCCTCGCATATGGTCAGGCGATCTTGTTGAGGTGTTCGCCCATCGCGCCTTCGGGGCGCTGATCTTCATTTTCGCGGCGCCCAACGTGCTGCCGCTTCCCTTGCCCGGCATGTCATTCGTCTTGGGGACACCGCTGGTGTTCCTGACATGGCAACTGATGGTGGGACGGCAAAGGCCTTGGCTGCCGGCGATCATCTGCGAACGGTCGTTCGACCGGCACCAATTTGCCGAGCTCGTGCGGCGGATCAGGCCTTGGTTGCAGCGGCTTGAATGTATGATTCGCCCGCGGCTGCTCTGGCTGACGGAGCCGATGGGGGAGCGGTTTATCGGACTCATCGGCTTTTTGCTGGCCGTGATCATCTTTCTCCCTCTCCCCCTGGGCAACATACTGCCGGGCTTTTCGCTTTCTCTGTTGGCATTCGGCGTCCTTGAACGGGACGGAATCGCAATTTTACTTGGCATGACCGCGGGGGCGGTCGGCATGGTCCTCGTGGCCGGAGTTCTCTACGGACTGGCAGAAACCGTGCTGTTCATCATTCA
>CAYWVA010000436.1:0-2545 GCA_964461545.1 uncultured Rhizobiaceae bacterium
GGTGTAAGGAGCGAGGTTGGCCGATATCTCCGCCAAACGGGAGATGAGTCGAGGCTTCGGCGACGCTTTGTCTGCTGCGATCGAGTTGGCGGTGACCCCGGCCCTGTTCGCCTTGCTCGGCTGGAAGCTCGACGGATGGCTGGGAACGTCGCCGTTGCTGCTGGTGTCCCTGTTCGTGTTCACGATGTGCTACGTGGTCTGGAAGCTCTTCGTGCGCTATGACGCTGAGATGCGTGACCAGGAAGCGAAGATCAACGGCCTGGTCCGGCGCGAGGAGCAACAGCGGTGAAGGCGGATCTTCGATCACCCGTTCCCGATGCTCCGCCGGTGGAGCGTGCGCTGGCTTTCGACATGCTCAAGCGGGGCATCTGGTTTGTCCCCGTAGTGATCATCGCCGCGGCAGGGGTGTGGGGTAGCGCCGGCGCGTCGTCGGCGGGGGTTGCGGTCGCGCTCGTGTTCGTCAACCTGGTGCTGGCCGCAGTTGCCCTTTCCTGGGCGGCGCGCCGGTCGCTCACGTTGATAATGGCGGTCGCCCTGGGCGGTTTCGCGGCGCGGATGGGGCTGGTCATCGTGGTGCTGCTGCTCGTCAGAAATCAGCCCTGGATCGACCTCGTCGCACTGGGCGTCACCGTCCTGGTCACCCACCTCGGGCTCCTGTTCTGGGAGCTTCGCTACGTTTCGGCGTCGCTCGCCTTTCCGGCGCTCAAGCCGGGCAACAAGGAGGCACTGCCCTCGTGATTCTCGGGTTGGACTTCCCGCCGGTCAGCCACACCGTTGAATGGCCGACGATATTCGGCGACGGCCCCTTCGGCGTCAACAAGGTCATCCTGCTCATGTGGATCACCGCGGCGATCGTGTTCGGGGTGTTCTACATCGCGGGTCGGCAGCCGAAGCTCGTGCCCCGCGGGATCCAGAACCTGGCCGAGGCCACGGTCGACTTCATCCAGAACTACATCGTCATGCAGACGATGGGCCCCGCCGGCCTGGCTTTCACCCCGTTCCTGCTGACGCTGTTCACCTTCATCCTCGTCGGCAACCTCTGGGGCCTCATACCGGGGGTACAGATGCCCGTGAATGCCCGCATAGCGCTGCCGCTCTTCATGGCCATCGTCGTCTGGCTGATCTACCACTTCGTCGGGATCAGGCAACAAGGGCTGATCGGCTACTTCAAGTCGATGATGTTCATCCCGGGCGTCCCCTGGCCGATGTACCTCCTGCTGACGCCGATCGAGCTCGCTACCAGGCTGATCACTCAGCCGTTCGCCCTGGCGGTCCGGCTCTTCGCCAACATGCTGGCCGGACATCTCTTGTTGATCAGCTTCGCGGTGATCGCCCAGGCGTTGCTCGAGGCCACCATCGTCGGCGCCTCGCTGCCCCTGGCGCTGCTGATCGCGCTCAGCGGCTTCGAGCTGTTGGTGGCGCTCCTCCAGGCGTACATCTTCACGATCCTCGCCGCGGTGTACATCGACATGGCGATGCACCCGGCGCACTAGGCCCAAAACCCGAAGGAGAAGACAGACGTGCTTGACATCCTCGCCCAGCAGGAGGCCGGTGAGCTCGCCGAGGGCCTCACCGCCGTAGGTCGAGGCATCGTGTACGGCGGCGCTGCTATCGGCCCCGGCATCGGCATCGGTCTGGTGGTGGGGAACGCCATCACCGCCATGGCTCGCCAACCCGAGGCCGCCGGCATGGTGCGTACCACCATGTTCCTCGGTATCGCCTTCACCGAGGCGCTCGCCCTGTTCGGCTTCGTCCTGTCCTTCATCATTTCCGGCTGAGGAGGTTCACCGTGCGCACCCGCACCCTGCTGGCCAGCCTGCCGCCGCTCGTCGTGATCGCTCTCGTCGCGTTGGCACCCCCGGTCCATGCGCAGGAGGAGGACAGTGAAACCGAGCTTTCGCCGGACACCGAGGAGTGCATCCACCTGGCCGAGGAGGCCGACGATCCCGACGCCTGTCAGGAGGCGCCGAACCTGATCTTGCCCCAGCTCGACGAGCTGATCTGGGGTGGCATCAGCTTCCTGGCTCTTCTCTACCTGCTCCACAGGTTCGCCTACCCGTACGTCAAGCAGGGTATGGAGGCCCGGACCGAGCGCATCCGCGCCGATCTCCAGGCGTCCGAGACCGCGAAGTCCGAGGCCGAAACCGTTCTGGCCGAGTACCGCGCCCAGCTCAACGATGCTCGTTCCGAGGCGGGGCGCATCATCGAGGAGGCCCGCCAGGCGGCAGACCAGCTCAAGCGCGATCAGGAAGCACGTCTTCAGACCGAGCTGGCGGAGATGCGCCAGCGAGCCATCAACGACATCGAGGTGGCCAAGACCCAGGCCATGGCCGACCTGCGTGTGGAGGTGGCACAGCTCGCCATCGGCGCGGCCGAGAGCATCGTCAAGCGGAACCTGGACGCCGACACCCAGAACCAGCTCGTCGAGGACTACATCGACCGGGTGGCTGCCAGCCGCTCGTAGGGACTCGCAGGGAAGCCAGATGCCAGACGATCGCACACCCGCCTACGCCGAAGCCCTGTTCAACGTGGCCAGAGCCGAGGG
>CAYWVA010000437.1:0-2545 GCA_964461545.1 uncultured Rhizobiaceae bacterium
AGCACGTTCACCACATGGCCGCGATGGGCCATGCCTGTGTTCGTGACGTCGAGTGTGGCCCAGTCGATGGGCTCGCCCGTGTAGCCGGTGTAGGGCGGCTCATAGCCGCCGCTGGTCTGGTCGAAGGACTGAACGTCGCGCACAAATCCGGCAACGAGCAGGATGGCGACAAGAGCACCGAAGGCGGCGAAGCCGCGGGTAAGAGCAGTGCGAATGGACATGGCATCACCTGTATGCTTGAGGTTTGGTTGAGGTGTCAGGCCGCAACGACCGCATCGAGCGGACGGCGCGGGCTGAGGCGGGCCTGCCGCTCGGCATAACCCGTGCGGAACACGAAGGTGGGCTTCCAGGCCGGATCACCGGTCACTTGTGCCAGCGCCGCCGCCATGCGGGGCTCCAAGCCGAGCTCCGCCTCTCGGTCGACCCGCTCCGGCGGCATGTTGAGCGGCTGGGCGGCGAGGCCGCGGGCGGTGGCCCACAGGTGCAGCCGCTGCCACAGCCGACCGGCGTCAAGGGTCGTCGACTGGTCGTAGAGATCGCTGACCGCGATCATGCCGAGCAGCGGTGCCGTCGCCACATGGACATTGCGCGTCGCCTCGAGCCACTGCCGGTCGGCCTGCTCGGCCGACGGGGCGGGGATGATCTTGGCCGCGGCATTGATCAGCGGCGGCAGCCCGACCGTGTCTAGGGTCACGCCGTCGCGGTGCTCCTGGACCGAGCGCCAGTCGAAGCGGAACCAGCGGGCGCTGTCCATCGCCATCTCGTGGTCGGCCACGATGTCTTCGGTTGCGGCGACCGCGATCTCGCCAAGCCTCGCCTTGGCCGGGCCTTCACCGTAGAGCAACAGCCGGATGTCCTCGCGGCCGCCGAGGAGGGCCTGCATCTCGCTCTGCAAGGTGGAGGAGACGGGCCGCTCGGCCTCATAGGCGCCACGATGGGTGTGGCGATTGGCGATGACCTGAAATAGATCGCCATCGACGCGCTCGCCGGGAGAAAGATGAAGTGTGGCCACGGCCTCGCCTGGATTGCTCGGGCCGCCGACTGCAAAGCGGTCGGGCGCCAGCTCGACGCGTGGCTCGAGCCCTTGCGCCCGGGCGGCATGCACCATGTTCTCAAGCGCGCAGCCCAAAGAAAGCGCCAACTCGCGGCGGAACGGGTCGAAGGCACCGAGATGGCGCTGATGATCGGCAAACACGGCGATGTGGTCGCCGCTCACCTGGAAGCGCCACGGCTGGGTGTTGTGGGCATTGGACGCGAGAATTGCCGCTTGCACCAGCGCCAGCGGACCTTCGAGCGCCGCTTCGCGCCAATCATGCCACGGCTCGTAGGCCGGACCGCCACCGACATCAAAGACGCCGTTGTCCCACGCCCGGTACACGGTTCCCCCGGCGGCGAGAACGGTGAGCCCGGCAAATCCTTTGAGCAGTGTACGCCGGTTCATCAGTGTCCTGGTCATCTCATGATCTCCTTGAGTCATCAGGTGGAAGGTCCGGGGAGGCTGCCAGAGCCCCTGCGATCATTGCCGCAGCGCTCGCCTGGAGTGCCTGCCAGCCCTGGTCGGATTGCAGGTCGATGCCGTTGAAGATGCGCAGCCGGCGGCCGCGGGCAGCAAGATAGTTGGCCGCAGCCCCAAGCAGCGCCAGCATCGGGCCGACCCGGCGAAGGAATGGGCCTTCGTCGAGGCCGAAGCGGGCGGCGAGGCGACGCATCATCTCCTGGCTGCGGCTTTCGCGGACTTTCTCGAGCGCCTCGGTGAGCTCGTTGCGCTCGCTCATTTCCCAGGCAATCACTTCAAGCGTCACCGGGTGGGCGCGCAGAAACTCGCAGTGGCGCGCAAAGATGGTTGCGAGACAGGCCATCAGACCGTCCTCGTCATCAGAACCGGGTAGGGGTTCGCACAGCAGGCCCTCGACTGTCCACCAGAAGTCGCCCTCCTCGGCGTAGGCCGCGAGCAGCCCGGACAGGCCGCCGAAATAGCGGTAGATCAGAACCTTGTCAGTGCCGGCGCGTCGTGCCACGGCATTGATGCCGATGGCGCCGAAGCCCTCCTGCAGGATCAGGTCCTCGACTGCCGTGATCAGCCTGGCTTCGGTTGCGGTCCGGTCGCGCAGTACTTTCTCGTTCATCGCAGCCTCTCGTTGTCACCCACCGGTGACGTTATAAGTCACCGTATAGTGACATGTCAAGCCGCGAATCATTGCGATTGGCTGGCGCCAGCCGGTCTGTGGTACAAGCGGCCCGCATGGAACCAGACAGCAGTCCTGCGGGCGCCCTCGCTCGCATAGGGGCCCTCGCCGCCCCGATCGGCGCGGTCGTCTTGATCGTGTCGACCCTGCTTCATCCCATGCAGGCCGATCCGCACGACGCTCCGGCAGCCTTTGCCGAGTATGCCGCGGACCCGCTGTGGGTGTGGAGCCACCTCGGACAGTTCACAGGCGTTGCCGTGATGGGCATTGCCCTCATCGGACTGGCGGCCACGCTGGAGGCCGGCCGTGCGGCGGCGTGGGCCCGCATCGGCCTCGCCGGGATCGCGGCAACGATCGCT
>CAYWVA010000438.1:0-2544 GCA_964461545.1 uncultured Rhizobiaceae bacterium
GCCAATGCCATGACCAAGCGCATGCTGCACATGGAATGGGACATGGGGCTCGACCAGGCCATCGAGGCCGAAGCGCTTGCCCAGTCGGTGTGCATGCAGACCAAGGATTTTCGCCGCGCGTTTGAGGCCTTTGCGGCCAAGCGGACGCCGGTATTCGAGGGCGACTGATGGCCGACGTGAGCTATTTGACCTGGCCGTTCTTCACGCCAGAGCATCGCGCCCTGGCCGGCAAGGTGGCGGAGTGGGCCGCTGCCACCGTGCCGGGGCTCATCGATCACCGCGACATCGATCAAACCTGCCGCGACCTGGTGGCGGCGCTCGGCAAAGCGGGCTTGCTCGCCCATGCCGTGCCCGCCGGCTACGGGGGCGTGCGCGATATCCTCGATGTGCGCGCCCTCTGCCTCATCCGCGAAACACTGGCCTACCACCATGGGCTTGCCGACTTCGCCTTTGCCATGCAGGGCCTGGGCAGCGCGCCGGTGAGCCTTTACGGCAGCGAAACCTTGAAAGCGCGCATCCTGCCGCCGGTGGGGCAGGGCACGGCAATCGCCGCCTTTGCCTTGTCGGAGGCCGACGCCGGCTCCGATGTCGCGGCCATTGCCACCACCGCGCGCCCCGACGGCAATGCCTACTACCGTATCGACGGCGAAAAGACGTGGATCTCGAATGGCGGGATTGCGGCCCATTATGTGGTGTTCGCCCGCACCGGCGAAGGCGAGGGCGCCCGCGGGCTCTCGGCTTTCCTGGTGGACGCCGGCGCGGCCGGCCTCGAGGTCGCCGAACGCCTCGACCTGATGGCGCCTCATCCCATGGCCCGGCTCAGGTTTGACGCCTGCCGCGTGCCGGCTGGCCATCTTCTTGGCAAGCCGGGCGAGGGCTTCAAGGTGGCCATGGCGACGCTTGACGTTTTCCGCTCCACGGTGGGCGCCGCGGCGCTCGGGCTCGCCCGCCGGGCGTTTGACGAGGCGCTTGGGCGCACCACCACCCGGCGTATGTTCGGGGCCTTGCAAAGCGATCTTCAACTCACCCAGGCCGCACTTGCCGACATGGCAACCGACATCGACGCCATGGCGCTGCTGGTCTATCGCGCCGCCTGGGCCAAGGACACAGGCGCTGCCCGCATCACCCGTGAAGCCGCCATGGCCAAGCGCTATGCCGCCGACACCGCCCATCAGGTCATCGACCGGGCGGTGCAGATGTTCGGCGGCCTCGGCGTATCGAAGGCCAGCAAGGTGGAGGAACTGTACCGCGAGATCCGGGCGCTCAGGATCTATGAAGGGGCAAGCGAGGTCCAAAAGCTGGTGATCGCCCGCCAGGTGCTCGCTGACTGGACCGCCAGGAACGCTGATGATGGCCGACGGAGACACCAAAGGGAGGCCGTGCCATGACCGGTTACACCGCCCACATCGATACCTTTGCGCGCGACAACCTGCCGCCGCGCGCCCAGTGGCCCGACTTCCGCTTCGACCTCGGCGACCTGCAATATCCGGAGCGGCTCAACGCCACAGCCGAGCTTCTTGACCGCTGGGTGGAGCGGGGCGACGGCGACCGCCGTTGTTTCCTCGCCCCCGGCCTTGGATGGAGCTACGGGCAGGTCCATCAGCGGGTCAACCGCATCGCCAATGTGCTGGTGCGCGATCTCGGCCTGGTGCCGGGCAACCGGTTGCTGATCCGCTCGCCCAACAACCCCACCATGGTGGCGGTCTATCTTGCTGCCCTCAAGGCCGGAGCGGTGGTGGTGGCGACCATGCCGATGCTGCGGGCTCGCGAGCTTTCCTACATGATAGACAAGGCCCGGATCAGCCACGCGATGTGCGACGCGCGCCTGGCGGACGATCTCGAGAAGGCGCAAGCGATGAGCGACAGCTTGAAGCGCATCGTCTATTTCGCCACCGAATCGACGGACGGTCTTGAGGCGCTGATGGCCTCGGCACCCAGTGATTTTGTCGCCATCGACACCGCGGCCGACGACGTCTGCCTCATCGGCTTCACCTCGGGAACCACCGGTCGACCCAAGGGCACCATGCACTTCCATCGCGACCTGCTGGCCACCTGCGATACCTACGGCCGCCACGTCCTGCAGCCGCATGGTGACGACCTTTTCATTGGCTCGCCGCCTATCGCCTTTACCTTCGGTCTCGGCGGACTTGTGCTGTTTCCGATGCGCGTTGGCGCCGCCAGCGTACTCATCGAGCAGGCCCCGCCGCCCAAACTGATCGAGGCCATCGAAGCCTTCCGCCCGACCGTGTGCTTCACCGCGCCGACCGCCTACCGCGCCCTGGCGGCCATGCTTGAGGCGCGCGACATATCGAGCTTGCGAATATGTGTTTCGGCCGGCGAGCCGCTTCCCAAGCCGACATGGGACTTCTGGTACGAAAAGACCGGCATCAAGATCCTCGACGGCATCGGTTCGACCGAAATGCTGCACATCTTCATCGGCGCGCCTGCCGACAAGGTGCGCCCCGGCTCCACCGGCCTGCCGGTGCCCGGCTACGAGGCCCGCATCACCGACGAAAAGGGCAGGTACGCCGCGGCAGGCAAGGT
>CAYWVA010000439.1:0-2539 GCA_964461545.1 uncultured Rhizobiaceae bacterium
TCGGCACGGTCAAGGGCGACATCCACGACATCGGCAAGAACCTAGTGGCCATGATGATGGAAGGCGCCGGCTTTGAGGTGATCAACATCGGCATCAACAATCCGGTCGAGAACTATCTCAAGGCCATCGAAGAGCACGAGCCCGACATCGTCGGCATGTCGGCGCTGCTCACCACCACCATGCCCTACATGAAGGTGGTCATCGATACGCTGAAGGAGAAAGGCATCCGCGAGGACTATATCGTCATGGTCGGCGGCGCGCCCCTGAACGAGGAGTTCGCCAAGGCCATCGGTGCCGACGCCTACTGCCGCGATGCCGCGGTGGCGGTGGAGACCGCCAAGCAGTTCATGGCGAGGAAGCACAACCGGGTGGCCGCCAACGCCTGAGGCCCGGCCGGGACCCTCGCCGTGCGGCGGCGATTCCCCTCAGCGCGAAGCGGCGGCGACGACCTGAATCTCGACGTGCCAGTCTGGAGCGGCAAGGCCGGAGACTACCAGCAGCGTCGAGGCGGGCTCGGCGCCCTCCAGCATGCGGTCGCGCACCTGGCGGAAGATCGCCACAGCCGCCTGGTTTGTCACATAGGCCGTCACGTCGACGATGTCGCGGGGCCCCAGTCCCTCGCTCCTGAGGATGCCCAAGACGTTGCTCCAGGCCTGTTCGTGTTCCCCCGGCTCGGTGTCGGGCACACTGCCGTCGGCCCGCACGCCGACCTGGCCGGAGACGAAGACGAGGCGGGCTCCCCCGCTGACCGCCACCGCCTGGCTGTAGCGCGAGAACGGCTTGGGCGCGCCGGTCGTTGAGATGTAGCGGATCATCAACTCCTCCCTGGCAGATGGCGAGACGGCGCCGGCGCCGGCTAGAACGATACCCGCAGATTGAGGATACTGCCACCCAGTTCCTCATCGCTGCGGCCGCGGAAGTTGACCGCTGCCGCGGTGCCCTCATAAGGGTCGCGGTGGGTGACATCGCCGCCGAGCGACAGGCGCCCTTGCGCCTGGCCGGTCGAATCGCGCAGTCTCTGCAAAACCAGGCCGTCAGCCTGGCGCTCGGCATCCTGGCGCTCGAAGCGCTGCTTGAGGCTTTCAAAGTCAAACGACATGCGGTCAGGCCCTTCCGCCCCGGCCGGTGCGGCGACAACCGCCAGCACCAGCCCCGCAAGCACAACCTGTCGACAACCCATCCCTCGCCCCATCGCCGTTCCCCAACGGTATAACTCTACCCGAATCCACTCTATGCCGGGCGGACCGGAGAGAAAAGGGGTGAGTAGCGAGTCGCGAATTGCGGCGCCTTCCATTTGCCGCTCACCGTTCACGATCTCGCTTCGCCCATCCTCATCACCTCGGCCAGGAACTGGGCAAGGCCGGGCCGGCTTGTCGCCGTAAAGGGCAGGGGCCGGCACACGTCGATGGCCGCAAGGCCGATGCGGGCGGTGAGGATGCCGTTGACCGCACCTTCGCCGAAGCGGGCCGAAAGGCGGCCCAACAGCCCTTGTCCGACAAGCTGCTGCACCAGCTGGTCGCTCATGGCGAGCGCCCCGGCGGCGGCCAGATGGGTGATGACCATGCGGGCCAGCCGCACGGTGCCGACGAGGCCGGGCCGGCCGCCGTAAAGCGTGGCGATCTCGCGCAGCAGCCTCAGATTCTGGACAGCCACCACCACGATGTCGAGGACGGCGGTGGGCGTGATCGCCGTCAGCAGCATCACCCGGCGCGCCCTCACGGCCACGCGCCGGCCGGCGGCCTCGTCAAGCGGCGCGATGAGATCGAGCTCGGCGACGCGCACCCGGTCGGCCGGGTCCATGACATCGTCCTCGTGCTCGTTCAGCCTCGCCAGCGCCCAGGCGACATCGCGCCGTCCGTGGTAGATGCGCTTGAGCGCCGCAGTCGTTGTCTTGGCCGCCTCCGCATCGGCCTCAACAAGCGCCCGGGCGGCGTCCTCGCGCACCGTACCCAGCCGTGCCAGACGCACCAGACCGACAATCTCGCGCATGATCATCACCAGTGCGGCAAGCCCGGCGAGCGCCATGAATGCGAACCCGATCCAGCCCAAGACGGCTGAACGGGCAAACAGCTCCTCGACCAGCCGACTCATGGCGAGCCCAGCCCACAAGGTGACGAGTCCGACCAGCGCAGCGAACAGCACCGAGCCCCAGCGCATGGCGCGCTCAACCTGCGCCGGTTCGCGCCCCGCCGCCACCAGCGGCTCCGCCGCCTCGTCCGGCTCGATGGTGATCTCAGGTGCCGGCATGGCCGCAGGTCTCCTGCCGGCCGGGCGCCGGGGCGCTGCAGCGCCGGCGCGGTCGTCGTCCAGCGGGAAGGCCGCAGGGGGTCGGCGCAGCTCGCTCATGCCAAACGGTCTCCGATCAGGAACTCGAGCGTCCGGTCGAGGCGGATATGTGAAAACGGCGCCGCCGGCATCAGCGGCTTGGCAGCCCGGATGATCGGCGGCCGGAAGCGCACGAAGCGCAATGTGCCTTGCAGCGAGCCGTCGAGCGCCTCGTGCGGGTCGTCCGGCAGATCGCCCGGGAACACCGCGGCTT
>CAYWVA010000440.1:0-2535 GCA_964461545.1 uncultured Rhizobiaceae bacterium
GGAGAGTTGTCTTCGCGCATCTGCTGGCGCTCGTAATAGTGTTGGTGCTCTGTTTCCCGCAGGGTGCGCAGCGGCGCGTCGCCGAGCCGCTCCAGCGCAATGGCCCAACGCTCAAGGCGCTGAGTGCGCGTGAGTTGCTGCGGATCGAGGACCTGGATGCCGTCGGAGCTGGTCAGGGGTGTGGTCAAGGGTTTGGTCATGGGGGTCCCTCCGTGCTGACAACAGCAGAACGAGAGCCGCGGCCCATCGGTTCCGGCTGCTCAGCGCTGCTATGCATCATTTGCATGGAGGGGCTGCTGGCTCTGCATATCCGCCGCCGCAGGAGCCGATGTCTGCGGGTCCTGAATGGACTGGCCCGCCAGCAGCAAACGCAGCTGGGCGCCGGTCAGCGTCTCGTGTTCGAGAAGACCGTTGGCAGCAGCGTGCAGATCGGCAAGCCGCTTGCCGAGAATCCGCCGTGCCGCCTGATCGCCCTCCCTGATGAGGCGCTGGATCTCCTCATCGACCAACTTCCGGGTGCGGTCCGAGAGCTGCTGGCGGCGCGTCACCGACTGGCCCACGAACATGTCCTCGCCGTCCTCGCCATAGGTCAGCGGCCCCAACGTGCTCGACATGCCGAACCGGGTCACCATGGCGCGGGCAAGGTCGGTGGCGGCGCGAATGTCGATAGACGCGCTTGAGGTGATCGAGTCTGCACCGAAGATCAGTTCCTCCGCCACGCGCCCGGCCATGGCTACCGCGAGGTCGGCGCGACATTTGGCGCGCGTGAGCGACATGCGGTCGCGTTCGGGCAGGCGGACCATCATGCCGAGGGAATTGGCGCGCGGGACAATCGTGACCTTATGGACAGGATCGGAGGCCGGCAGGTGGAGCGCCACGAGGGCATGTCCCGCCTCGTGATAGGCAGCCCGCTGCCTTTCCTCCTGGCTCATCACCATCGAGGCGCGTTCGGACCCCATCATCAGCTTGTCCCTTGCATCCTCAAACTCTCTGGTGCTCACAACCGTCTTGCAGCGCCGCGCCGCCAGCAGGGCGGCCTCGTTGACGAGGTTGGCAAGCTCGGCGCCGGAAAAGCCCGGAGTGCCCCGCGCCACGACCTTCAGATCGACGTCCGGCGCCAGCGGAACAGTGCGCGTGTGAACCCGCAGAATCTCTTCTCGCCCGCCGAGGTCCGGCTTCGGCACCACCACGTGGCGATCGAACCGGCCGGGGCGCAGCAGGGCGGGATCAAGGACATCAGGCCGGTTGGTGGCAGCAATCAGGATCACCCCGCTGTTGGGCTCGAACCCGTCCATCTCGACGAGTAGCTGGTTGAGCGTCTGCTCGCGCTCGTCGTGACCACCGCCGATGCCGGTTCCGCGACGGCGGCCGAGGGCATCGATCTCGTCGATGAAGATGATGCACGGGGCACTCTTCTTGGCCTGCTCGAACATATCGCGCACCCGGCTGGCACCGACGCCGACGAACATCTCCACGAACTCCGAGCCGGAGATGCTGAAGAAGGCCACATTCGCTTCGCCCGCCACCGCACGGGCGACCAGCGTCTTGCCGGTGCCGGGATGGCCGATCAGCAGGACGCCGCTTGGGATGCGCCCGCCAAGGCGCAGGAACTTTCCCGGATCTCGCAGGAAATCGACGATTTCCTCGAGATCCTCCTTGGCTTCCTCGATGCCGGCAACGTCGTTGAAGGTGGTGCGCCGGCGCTCCCGGTTGAGCTGCCTGGCCCTGGATCTCTTGAACTCCATGGCCTCGCCGCCGCTGCCGCGCATGTGGCGCATCACGAATGACCAGGCGGCGATCAGCAGGACAAACGGGAAGAGCCAGGCAAGCAGGGCCGAGAACGAAGCACCGCTGGTCGACGGCTTGACGGCGATCGCCACATCGTGCGCCTGAAGATGCGCAACCAGCTGCCCCGCGTCCTGCTCCGGAACGTAAGTGTGGGCGGTGGTGCCGCCCGTCAGGGTGGCGGTGACCGTCTGACCGGCAATCGTCACCGAGCGAACGCGGCCGCGCTCGACCTCGGCGATGAGCTGCGTGTAGCTCAGCTCCACCTGTCTGGCGCGCAGCGCGTGCGGATGGCGCGCTGGCGTCGTGTACGCCTCACTCGATTGGATGGTCGCCTGCCCAAGTGCATGGTCATTGACGTGTCCCGCCACGGCCGGGCCGTGCAGCGGCCCGATCAGCAAGAGAACGATCAGCCACAAGGGAAAGTGGCCTTGCCTAGAGCACATGGAGCATCGTTTCCTGGCCGTCCCGTAAAACCGATCAGCAGACGCGAGCCCGAGGGAAGGAGTTCGTTGGCTGGCGGTGCTCGTCTATCGCCTCCCGAACGCCCGAGTGACTGTGACCGTTCCAAGGGGCCAGCGGAACACTTCTGCATGGCGTTTCTGCAGGTACTGCAGTAATGATCGGCGAAGGGCCAAGTAGGGAGGGAATGATGAAGGCACTGCATAAAACCGCCATCGGAGTTGCGCTTCTGGCCGTGGTGCCGCTGTCGGCCAGCGCCCAATCGCAGGCCGAGCGCGACGTCGTGGA
>CAYWVA010000441.1:0-2534 GCA_964461545.1 uncultured Rhizobiaceae bacterium
AGGTTGGCGACCAGCAGATAGCGGTTGGCGAGGGGATCGCCCTCGGCACCACCGCGTCGCCTGAGCGAAAAGCACTTCTGGTGGTGTTTGAGCGTGGTTGAGATCACTTCCGGCGGCAGGTCGAGGAAGCCTTCGTCGAAGCTCCCCATGAGCACCACCGGCCATTCGGCGAGCCCTGCGGTCTCGGCGATCAGCGCCTCGTCGCCGACGACCTCGAAGCCTTGCGCAAAGGCGAGATTCTTCGCTTCCGTGCGGATGGTTTCGGCGCGCTCCTCGCCATCGACCATGACGAACGCGTCCTTGAGTTGCCGGGCATAGTCCTCGAAGCGGCGCACAAGGATTGCCGCCGGCGACATGAAGCGGTGGCCGCGGGTCATGTTGCCCGCCGCGATGCCGTCCACGGTCAGCGCCACCGCCTCGCCGTCGAAGGTGCACAGGATCGCGTGCAGGGGCCTCACCCAGCGCAAAGCGCCCGACCCCCAGCGCATCGACTTGGGCCAGGGAAAGCGGCGGATGACATTGGGCACGAGTTCGGCCACGACGTCCGGCGTGGGTCGCCCGGACCTGGTGATCCGCGCTACGAAAAAGCGGCCCTTCTTGTCCTCGACTTGCGCGCAGTCCTGCAGCCGCACCCCGGCTGAGCGCAGGAAGCCCTCGATGGCCGGCGCCGGGGCGTCGACACGCGGACCTTTGCGCTCCTCGGTCACCTCGGGCGTGACACCGGCAAGGCCTTCGACCGACAGCACCAGCCGGCGCGGGCCGGCGTGACTTTGCGCCCCCTCATAGTTGAGCCCGGCCTCCACCAGGCCGCCGGTGACCAGCGCCTTGAGATCGGCCGCGGCGCGCGCCTGCATGCGGGCCGGGATCTCTTCGGAGAACAGTTCGAGCAGCAACTCAGGCATGGGCATCCCCGCTGCCGCCACCGCCCCCACCCCGGCCCTCCCCCATCAAGGGGGAGGGGGAAGTCGGGCTACGGCTTGAGTCCTCCTGGCGAGGAGGCGGCTGGGTTGGCGCAACCGCCTTGATCCCGCCGCCGGCGGTTCGGCCCCAGGCCTCGCAGCAACCCTTGGCAAGCTCGCGCACCCGCAAAATGTAGGCCTGGCGCTCGGTCACCGAGATGACGCCGCGGGCATCGAGCAGGTTGAAGATGTGCGAGGCCTTGATGCACTGGTCATAGGCCGGGAGCGCCAAAAGATGGCGCTGGTCGGCCCCGCCGGCGGCCAGCAGCGCCTGGCACTCCGTCTCGGCATCGTCGAAGTGGCGCAACAGCAGGGCGGTGTCAGCGTGCTCGAAATTGTAGCGGGAATATTCCTGCTCGGCCTGCAGGAAGACGTCTCGATAGGTGATCCTGTCTGCCCCGTCGCGGCCGTTAAAGTTGAGGTCGTAGACGTTGTCGACCCCTTGCACATACATGGCAAGGCGCTCGAGGCCATAGGTGAGCTCGCCCGACACGAACTCGACATCGAGCCCACCGACCTGCTGAAAGTAAGTGTATTGGGTCACCTCCATGCCGTCGCACCACACCTCCCAGCCCAGCCCCCAGGCGCCCAGCGTCGGGCTTTCCCAGTCGTCCTCGACAAAGCGGATGTCGTGGTTGGCGGCATCGATGCCGATGGCCGTCAGCGAGCCCAGATAAAGCTCCTGCATGTCGTCGGGAGAGGGCTTGAGAATGACCTGGTACTGGTAATAGTGCTGCAGCCGGTTGGGATTTTCGCCGTAGCGGCCATCCTTCGGGCGGCGCGAGGGCTGGACGTAGGCGGCCCGCCACGGCAGGGGCCCGAGCGAACGCAAGGTGGTTGCCGGATGAAACGTGCCGGCGCCGACCTCCATGTCGTAGGGCTGCAAGATGATGCAGCCCTGCTCCGCCCAGTAGCGGTGCAAGATCAAAATGAGATCCTGGAACGATCGCTTGGGGTCGAGCCCGGCCGCCATGGGATACCCTTGAGACGCGGTGGGCAAACTAGGGTGCAGCGCACCCGCCGGTCAAGCGCAAGGGTGGTACGACGGCGTCACTAACCCTTCGGCCGGTAGACGCCGGTATCGGGGTCGACTTCGAGGGTGGTGATCATGTTGGGCTTGGAGCCTGGCGCGGACTCGGACCTGACGTGCGGGCCCGTGTCGGGCTCGGCCTCGGTGCGCCGCCGTGCCTTGACGCGCTCCTTGATCTGGGCGCGATGGGCCCGCTCGGCAAAGAAGCGCAGCACCATGAGGGCGATGATCAGGCCGGCGATGGCGGTGAGTATCTTGGTCAGCATCGAGGCATTATAACCCGAAACGCTGCCACAGTGCACGAGCTTCGAGCGCCTCGATCAGGTCGTCTGCGAGACCGGCGGCGAAGTGCGCGGATCGGGGGCTCGCCACCCGCGGCGGCACACGCAGCCGGCGCATCCAGGACCCGGGGGGCGACACGGGCTTGAGCACCGCTTCGTCGCCGAACTTCTCCTTCACCACGTTGTGCAGGGATCCGAGGCCGTCAACCAGACCGCGCTCCATCGCCTGCCCCCCGGACCAAAAGGCGCCCGAAAACAGCTCCT
>CAYWVA010000442.1:0-2531 GCA_964461545.1 uncultured Rhizobiaceae bacterium
ATAAGTAGCCCACCGGCCAGCAAGTTCAGCACCGAGGCGTGGATCACCGCCCCGGCGGCGATGAGCACAACCAGCGCCACGGCGATGGCGGCGGCGTGGCCGAGCACGATGGGAACCAGCGCGAGTGCGACCACGCGGCGGCTGCCGCGGTGCATGCCAAGCGCCACCGCGAACAGCCAGCCCATGGCGGGGTTGATGCCGTGGAATGCACCGAGGCCGATGACCACCAGCCAGAAAGCCGGGCCGTCAGCCATCGCCGCCCCGCGGCGGGCCGCCTACGGGTAGCAATAGGAATCGGACGAGCAGTCGCCGCCCTCGAGCCGCACCTGGTGCGGCCGGTGTCCCTTCGGCCAGTCGACGAAGAAGTTCTCGTCAAACGCGATGCCGCCGTCCTCGCCGACGTCGAGCTTGACCATCCAGCCGTCGATCCCGTCGGGATAGAACTGCGGATCGATGGCGCCATAGAGCGAGTTGGTGAAATACACCCGTCGCCCGTCGCGGCTGATCTCGACCATCTGCGGGCCGCCGTTGAGCGCCCCGTTGGCGGCCTTCGGGTGGCTCGCCCGCGAGACGATGCCGCCGATGCGCACGCGGCCCGTCTCCTTCGGGTTCATCGGGTCGGAGACGTCATACTGGATCATGTCGCCGGTGCCCCAGCACGACACGTAGAGGAAGCGGTCGTCCATCGACAGGTCGATATCGGTCACCAGCGGTGCGACGGCCTTGAAGCCCTGCAGTACGGGCGGCAGCTTGTCGGGGTCGGCCGGCTCGGCGGGGATCTCGATGATCTTCTTGACGGCCCATTTGTCGCCGTCGCGGTACCAGGTCCAGATCGAGGCCGACAGGTCCTTGAGGCTGATCACGCAGCCGACGAAGCCGTAGGCCTTGGTCGGGTCGTGGGCGGGGCGCAGTTCGAACACCAGCTGGTGCTCCTCGCCGAAATCGATCTCTTGGACGTGCTTGCGCTTGTGCAGGTCCCAGAAATGCAGCCGGCGGCCGTATTTCGAGCCGAGCAGCACCTCGGGCACCAGACCGTTCTCGAAGGTGTCGGGCGTGCCCCACTCGCTGGTGATCATGGTGTCGTGGCCGAGATGCCACCAGAAATCATAGGCGAGTTCCTGGGGCCCGCGGTCCAGCTCCCACTGGCCGAGCACGTCGAAGCTGTCGTGATCGAGCAGGAAGATGCCGCCGGGCCGGTTGCCCTGGGCATCGGCGAGGGCGTTGACATAGATTCCCTCCGGCCCGCAGTGAGTCGTGTGCAGCCGTGAATAATTCGCCTTCTCGGCGATCTCCTCAGGCTCGATCACCTTGACGATCTTCGGCTTCCTGGGGTCCGGCTTGGTGTCGATGATGTGCAGCCGCGAGGAGCGCAAGCCCGGCACCACCAGATAGCGCCGCTCGACATGGGGATGGGGCGCATAGGGGCACAGGCAGGAGGAACAGGCATTCCAGCCGAAATGATGCAGCTCGTCGCCGGCATTGGGCATCTCGACCTGACCGACGATCTTGGAATAGCTTGACGACTTCGGGTCGACGTCAACGACAGCGATGGCGTCGGGCTTCTTCCGCTCCGGATCGAAGGCGGCGACATAGGCGAGCGTCTCGGGTGGGGCCTTGGCGGCCATTCTCGGTGAGGGGTAGAAGGTCTGATCGGGTGTCCACTTCGTTGCCATGACGTCAACTCCCTGTGCTGGATTGATCGGCATCCCCCGCATGAACCGGCGCGCCGAATTTGACCCCGATTGGTCATTCCGGCAAGGCTTACCTGTCGTGGGGCGGCTCCATGTCGCGTCGACCCCCGCGAGTCGGAAGGCGAATTTACAGTGCGGAAGGCGAGTTGTGATGACGAGGCGGGCGAGCCGACGGGGGCGAGGCTTGGCCGGAGCGCCCGACGGGCATAAACAGGCCCGCGGGACAGTGAACAGCAGCGAGCGAGGGGCGACATGAGCAAGCGTAGCCCGGATGGACCCCCGACCCGATCGGGGGGAAATCCGGGGCATCGGATGCCACGCTCGCTCCACCTCCCCCAGAAAGGGGGAGGTCGGCGCGCAAGCGCCGGGTGGGGGTTGACGGGTGCCGGCGAGTTACGGGAGGCGCCGATCAATCCCCTCCCTGACCCTCCCCTTTTCTAGGGGAGGGAAGGAGCCGTAGCCCGGATGGATCGGCAGCGAAATCCAGGGCTATTGAAGACGTCCTTGCACTCATGGTGCTGGCCCGCAGCACCATTTTTCGACGCGACGTCAGTAAGTCGAAAAAAATTTTCGCCCCTTTTCATCCACCCCCTCCCAGGCTCGCTTATACTGCCCCCATCCCTTCCCCCGAGGGGGCGTTGTCTAGACCGCCTGGATCACGTGGGGAGGGAACGGCGCCCGCGCCGGTCGGGGCCCGCCAGGCGTTTTCGCCCGGCGGGGAACGGTCCCGATCGTCCCGGGGGTCTCCTCCGCCACCCCTCCGGCACTACGACTGGAGCGCCCTAGAGGCTGAAAAAGCGTGGAATGGAGACCTCAGACGCCGTGTGGGAGCGCCGGTGA
>CAYWVA010000443.1:0-2528 GCA_964461545.1 uncultured Rhizobiaceae bacterium
GATGTCCTGCTCCCCGATCAGTTCATGATCGACCGCGGGGACGGGGTCCTGCCACAGCTGCGGCGCCGGAACCCACGGGCCGAGGTAGCGCGAGACAGGTCCCATGTCGCGATGCAACAACTTGTACCACGCCTTGGCGAACGCATCGTTGAGCTGCTCTGGATGCTCGTGGAAGCGCTTTGAGATCGCGGCATAGATCGGAGACTGCTTCAGCGCAAGATCCGTGGTGAGCATCATGGTGGTCTGCCGCTTCGATGGATCATGAGCACCGGGCGCGGTGGGCACTACGCCAGCGGCATTCGGCTTGGGAGCATACTGCTTTGCGCCGGCCGGGCTCGTCGTTAGCTCATAGTCGTGGTTGTAGAGGTTGTCGAGGAACCCGTTGTCCCACTTCGTCGGGTTATTGGTCCAGGGGCCCTCGAGCCCGCTGGTTATCGTGTCGGCGCCTTTGCCGCTGCCAAAGCGGCTTTTCCAGCCGAAGCCTTGCTCCTCCAGACTGGCGCCCTCCGGTTCGGGACCGATGTACTGGGCATCAGAGGCGGCACCATGGGCCTTGCCCACCGTGTGGCCGCCGATGATGAGCGCAGCCGTCTCCTCATCATTCATAGCCATGCGGCGGAACGTCTCGCGAATGTACTTTGCTGAAAGGAGCGGATCGGGGTTGCCGCCCGGTCCTTGCGGGTTCACGTAGATCAGGCCCATGTGATCGGCGCCGAAAGGTCCCTTGATCTGCTCGTCGCCGCCGTGGCGCGCGTCTCCAAGCCAGCTGTCCTCAGGGCCCCAGAAGATCTCCTCGGGCTCCCAGCGGTCCTCCCGGCCGAAGCCGAAGCCGAACGTCTTGAAGCCCATTGATTCATAAGCGCAGTTGCCGGCGAAGACGATCAGGTCGGCCCAGGAGATCTTGTTGCCGTACTTTTGCTTGACCGGCCAGAGCAACCGCCGCGCCTTGTCGAGGCTCGCATTATCCGGCCAGCTGTTAAGCGGAGCAAAGCGCTGCATGCCGCTGCCGGCACCGCCCCGGCCGTCGGCGATGCGGTACGTGCCCGCGGCATGCCACGCCATCCGGATGAAGAGCGGCCCGTAGTGGCCGTAGTCGGCCGGCCACCAGTCCTGCGACGTCGTCATCACCTTGATGACGTCCTGCTTCAGCGCTTCGACGTCAAGTTTCTTGAACTCCTCCGCGTAGTTGAAATCCTTGCCCATCGGATCGGCGACGGGAGAGTGCGCGTGGAGAATCGAGAGATCCAGCTGATCCGGCCACCAGTCCTGGTTCGTCCTGGGCCGAGTCCGCTTGGGAGTCGGGGAGGGGATTACTGGGTTCTCGCTTTCGCTGCCTTGTTTAGACATATCGATCCTTCTCCTTCCTGGCTGTTCTCTGTCACTAATGGCACTTAGCAAGGCCTATCTTGCCGCTGATTTACGCCGCCCGGGACCGCATCGAGGTCCAGCGGCACGGCACTCGCGCGATGCTGTACTAGACGCTAACGTTCTATGAACATGAACTGAGGCATACAACCGACAGTAAAGACAGTCAATACTTATGGCGACTAATGGCGACTCATTCTCCACAAATCGGCGTCGTGTCTAGCCGCGTGAATGAAATCGTGGACCGGTTGCGCGAGCGCGGACATAGACTGACGCCGCAGCGCTACGCCGTCGTGCGCGCACTGGTGGAGGGTGGCGAGCATCCGAGCGCTGAGCAGCTCTTCCATCCGCTATCGGACGCGTACCCGATGATGAGCCGGGCCACTGTCTACAAGACGCTCGACACTTTGAAGGCCGCAGGCGAGGTGATCGATCTCGAGTTCCGCGAGGGGCTGAATCGCTACGACGCGAAGATGCCCAGCTTTCACCCGCACGTGGTGTGCACGGGCTGCGGCCGGATCGACGACGTCAGGCTGGATCGGCTAGGGCCGTCTGTCCAGGAGGTCGCCGAGCAGATGGGCTACCAGATCAGCGGCTATCGCCTGGACTTCTACGGGCCTCTGCCCAACCTGCGCCGCCTCGTCCCCGCTACGGCGCGGACCAGTGAATGTTTAGCAGTGCTCGCCGAGTGCTCGTTGACCAGTAGCACCGCTCGACTCTAGTGCGCCTGGTGGAAGGAAACGGGCCATGTCGATGCGCATGGTGAGATGCTTTTCGCGACTTCCCAGAGCCAACAATTCATCCCGAATTCCGCAGTAGATGCATTGACTGGAGAATGAAACAATAAAAACAAGATTTCGGCCAGAACCGTATAGAAGTAAGTAACGCTCTTTCTTGCCACATAGCGCGAAGGACAATTCTTGAGAAGCCATGAGCGGAATTCCACGATATCACGAGGCTGGAGTTCCTGGAGCGACTTCTTCCAAGGATAAGCCCGCTTGAATTTTAATGACTAACCGATTGTCCGCGTACAGCCCGTGTGATGTCGTCGGACGAACTGAGCCACCAAACGTTTTCCCATTCGGTTTGTCGAATAATTCTATGGATCAAGTGGTGCCGGAGGAGGGACTTGAACCCTCACGGGGTTGCCCCCACCGGATTTT
>CAYWVA010000444.1:0-2522 GCA_964461545.1 uncultured Rhizobiaceae bacterium
TGCGTCTGCGTCTGGGCATTCAGCCCCGCCGGCGCCAGACCCAGGAACAGGCCCAAGGCAAGTACGCTGCTAGTCCTGTACATCGTTCTTCCTTTCCTTCGGTTGCTCGGAAACAGTCGGGAATTGCAAGCAGGCATCCGTGCCCACTGCGCACCCAACCGCGACGCGCTCTTGCGGGTTCCCGCTCGGATCATGATTTTCACCTGAAAATCGATGCCCGAGCGGGCCTCCGGTAAGATCGCACCGCATTGGCAATCCACGCGAAATCGTCCCCGCGCGGATTATCGCAAGGCAACGCCGTCGGGCGCATTTGGTTGCCTCTAAAAGGCCAGCGCAAAAGCGTCCGCTGCCATTTCTGTGGACGGCCTGTGGAAAAGTCGATCGGCGCTACAGACAGGCCGGATCGGCTCGGCCAATATCGTTCTTGCAAGACCTGAGAAGGTCTCTGGGAACGGGGGTGACCCGGACCCGCCGGTTTCGAAGACGGTCCAGGACCAAGCGGTGCAAGCCGCGCGGTCACAGCCCGGAAGCGGAGACGGCAAGGCTTCGGTGGGAAGTCTATCCGGCAGGAGCGCAAGCGACGGCTGGGGAAGGCGGAAGATCGGGGCTAAAGGTCCGGTGGCACGCAAACCGCTCTCGCCTGAGGCTCCCGACACGGCGACGTGGAGGTGAGTTCAAGGGGTGCATGTCTGAGGCGAGCCGTTGGCTCATGCCGTGCCGAGAGGTGCGGTGCCGCGGAACCGTTTCAGACGCAAGCGCGGGGCTGCTTCGGCAGCTCCGCGTTTTCGTTTGATGCACCAGGCATGGCGCGCAGTGCGAGAGCACCGTTTGGCCGGGGTGGTAGCCGGCCGCTGACTTGGAGGTGGAAGTCCTCTACACGGTGGCGGGAACCGCTAGCCGTTGCAGCGGGGCTCGACAAGGAGCGCGCACGGCCTTCAGCGGGCATCGCGACAGGGCTTTGCGTCTGCTTGCTGATGCGCTAGGGTAACTTTGGGAGATGCGGCGCCAATAGATGGAGTTCTCCCATGCGACACGTACTGGGCAGCCTGGCGGCCGCAGCATTGGTTGCCGGAATTCTGGCTTGGCCCGCCGGTCCGGTTCACGCAAATGGCCCGTGGGCTCACGACCCCAACGTAACGGTGTTCACGCCGACCCCACGCGCCCCCGCCGCCGAAGAACCGCTGATCGCCGCTCCGCCGGTAATCGTAGTCAATGTCGTGGTAGGCGGCCGGTCGATTGAATCTGGTCATTTCGCCGGTCTGCTGGCCGACGTCCGCAAGCACCGCAGGCACGTCAAGCACGGCAGGCACCACTCCCGCCGGTCGATCGGGCACAGCGGTGGAAAGTGGGCGTTCGCCTTCAGCCGCGGGTTCCGGGCGAACTGGTCGTTCGGCACCAGCCGCGGGTTCCACTCAAAAGCCTCGTTCGGCCATGGTGGGTCGTTCAAGAAGGGCAAATCGCTGCACAGCAGCCGAGGCTTCGGGACCGCCCGGTCGTTCAGCACCGGACGAGGCGACTTCGGCGGAGGCCATGGCCTGCGCTGAGCGTTGATGGCGGCGCCGCAGCCGGTGTTCGGGTGTCGCAATAACGCGGCACTCGAACCGGCGGACGGCCGGCCGTTGCACATGCCCAGCCCAGCTTGTATAAGCCGCGTCGCGCGCGGGTGACGTTCACCCCTGGAGGAAGACCCGTGGCGCTGTTACGGGGCCGGTTGCGGCCCCGCGCGGTATTCCACTCAAGGAGTTAGCCATGGCTAGGATCGTTCAGCTCAAGGCCGCGACGCGCGCCGGGGCCGGCAAGGGGGCCGCCCGGGCGGTGCGACGGGACGGCCGAGTTCCCGGGGTCATCTACGGGGACAAGCAGGAGCCGCAGCTTATCTCGCTCGGCTATCAGGACATGTGGCAGCAGGTGCACACGGGCCGCTTCCTCTCCACCCTTGTCGACCTCGAGGTCGATGGCACCCACGTCCGGGCGATCCCGCGCGACGTGCAGTTTGATCCGGTGCGCGACTTCATCATCCATGCCGACTTCCTGCGCCTCGGCGCCGGCGCACGGATCACCGTGGAGGTCATGGTGGAGTTCCGCAACGCCGAGATGGCGCCGGGCATCAAACGTGGCGGCGTCCTCAATATCGTGCGCCACGAGGTCGAGTTGTACTGCCCGGCCGACTCCATCCCTGAGGAGATCGTCGTCGACCTCGCTGGCATGGAGATCGGCGATTCGGTTCACATCTCCGACATCAAGCTGCCCGAAGGCACCACGCCGACGATCACCGATCGCGATTTCACCATCGCCACGATCGCCGCCCCGGCCGGGCTTAAAGAAGAGCTCAAGGAGGCCGAGGAGGCCGCTGAGGCCGCTGAGGCTGCTGAGGCTGGTGAGGAAGACGAGGAGGTCGCTGCGGGAGACGTGCCGGCGACATCGCAGAAGGGCGAGGACTAGCGGTCTCGGGACCTTCCTTTCCGGCAGGCACTGGATGATTCTCATTGCCGGCCTCGGCAACCCCGGCCCGCGTTACGCGG
>CAYWVA010000445.1:0-2519 GCA_964461545.1 uncultured Rhizobiaceae bacterium
TGCTGCGCAAGACCCCGACGATCCAGCTCACCTACGGGTCACTCGAAGATGCCGTCACGTTCATCACCAAGGACTTGTTTGCCTGAACGCGCGCCGTCGGGTAAAAGCATAATGCAACCAGAAAATCGACTGTCTTGAATGTTGTTGCATTTCATGATGAATCTGCCATCTTGATGTTGGTCCATTTACCAGGGGATTCCAATGGCTGAGCCGATTACGAGCCGACCGAACGAGGAGCCGGTGGACGAGGCGCGTCGCGCCGCCCTGCGCCAGATGGGGCGCTATGCGGCGTATACGACCCCTGCCATGACCGCACTCCTGATCTCGAATCGTGCCGATGCCGCGGTTTCGGGCCGTGGCTGCCGAGGGCTCAACCAGGGCACCTCCGGCAAGTGCAGCTCGCCCAACCCGGCCTTCGGACACAATCAGAATCCCGTTTTCGGCCAGCTCAACAAGGCCAAGAAGAAGGGCAAGTAGCCGTCCCGCTTCAGTCGATGCGGGCGTGCCACATCTCGGCCGCCCGCCTGCCCACCTTGCGCAGCACTTTGCGTGTCAGCTGCCGACGGTGCCCCGGATGCTCGCCCCTGCGCAAGAGCCGGACGGTATGGGCGACAAGGTCGGTTGCCGCCCTCAGCGGCCCGGAGCTGCGCGACGCATACAGCTGGTACAGGCCGATCATCCATCGCTCCGGTGAGACCAGCGAGCGGCGCCCTGCCTGCTCCTGGAGGGGGTTCTCCAGCTGGAACACCGCGAAGGCACTCGGGACGTAAAAGGCCGAGCAGAGCAGTCCCGCATCCCGGCGCAGCCTGTCGGCGAGCGCCGGTGTGGCGATGCGCTCGGGAGATCGCCCGGCGAGGGCCACGAGATCGAGCGCTTCTCTGAGCAGGAATCCGCCCGCCCACAGGTTGCGGTCGGCGAGCTGATGATGGATCGCGTTGTGAACGAACATGTCGTCCGGCGCGGGCAAGAGAACGGTCGATCCCTGCCAGAAGAACGTCGAGCTGCGCTCGATGAAGCGGGCGGCAGGGAATCGGCGCTGGTAGACCGTGGGCACGACCTGGCGATGAAGCTCGACGGTCAACAGCCGGTCGGCCTTGCCGAGCGGCGCGAGATGGTGATGGTGACGGTAGTCGCGGGAAACGTCGAGAGGCGTATAGCCAAGCTCGGCCAGCCCTCGCACCGAGGCAGCGAGATCCTCGGGGCGGACCAGGATGTCGAGATCGCGGATCACGCGCTCCGCCGGATCGGCATAGACGCCCGAAAGGAGCAGAGCGGCGCCTTTGAGAAGCACCGGTTGCACGCCGAGCGCGTTCAGCGCGCAGGTGATCTCCGCCAGCTGCCGTATCGCAGCATGATTGCGCCGGCGGTTCAGTTCGGCGACGGTCTCCAAATAGGATTGCAGGTCGTCGTCCAGGCGCGGCAAAAGGTTGCGTGAAAGCAGGCGGCCGTGGAGGGCTGGCGTGACGAGGTGCTCGCTGGCGAGCCGTACCACGCGCTCCCACGCGACCCCGCGCGCCACGATCTGCTCCAGCTCGCTCTGCAAGGCGGGATCGCGTGACGGGCTGAGCGCCCAAGCGATGAAGGATAGAGCTTCGCGATCATCCATGCCCGGCGCCCGGCTCCATGCATGAGCATAGGGCCGAGCTCCGGGCGCTCAGGTCAAACAGGTTGAACGCGTATCATGGTGGGGTCTTGCCGGTGCGCAGCCAGTTTCTACCTGCGGCGACGAGGAGGAGTGTCGTGATGACGGAGACGATCGGGGCCACCTTGACCCAGCTCGGCCGCCCGAGCGAGCTGCCGACCTCACCCGCGGAGGCGAGGCTCGAGTGGGTGCCGAATCCGCATCCGGGCACGACCTACCTCGTCCGCCTGACCTGCCCCGAGTTCACCTCGATCTGCCCGGTCACGGGCCAGCCCGACTTCGCGCACCTCGTCATCGACTACCTGCCGAACGAGCGGCTGGTCGAGAGCAAGTCGCTCAAGCTGTTCCTGGGCTCGTTCCGCAACCACGGCGCCTTCCACGAGGACTGCACGGTGATGATCGCCAAACGCCTGGAGCAGGCGCTGGAGCCCGGATGGCTGCGCATCGGCGGCTACTGGTACCCGCGCGGCGGCATCCCGATCGACGTCTTCTACCAGACCGGTGAGCCGCCCGCGGGCTTGTGGCTGCCGGACCAGGGTGCTCCGCCCTATCGTGGCCGCGGCTGACCAGCCCACGCCATGGATCGTCGCTGGTTGCTGGCGGCCGCTCTGGTGTCCGGCTTGGCCGCATGCTCCGGCCAGGATGCGAACTTCTCGCAGTACCCGGGCTTCGCCGAGTGGTACGCGGCGAACCCGCCGAGCGATGAGCTGCCGGGGCAGGCGGAGCGGGCGTTACTCGAGCACTATCAGCCGCGCGTCTTCCTGCCCGCGGGGCACGAGGGGCCGATCGATTTCTACCGCGATTACGTCGCGCAGGGGCGCCTGTACCATGGCGACGGCCACCTGATCTCGGCCGAGGTGACGCGCGAGCTCCTGAA
>CAYWVA010000446.1:0-2519 GCA_964461545.1 uncultured Rhizobiaceae bacterium
TGCTTCTGGGCGAGGAGCTGCGCTGGACCGCGTTCGCGGCGCTGGCCCTGATCCTGTGCGGCATCGCGCTGTCCGAGACGCGGGGGCGGCCTCGGCCTCTAGCAGATACCGGGACAGCGCGCGGCCACGCTAGGTGACCATAGCGTCGCCCGCTCCGATATCATCCGTATCGCAAATCGAACCAAACTCGTTCCGCCATTCTCGGATCGGCTCGCACCAGCTAGGATGCGCTCGGATCTGGCCGGGTGGCGGCCAACTTTTCCGGAGTAACGGCAAAAATCCTCATGCGGGGGCAGAATGTACCAGAAGATCATGGTGCCAGTGGATTTGGCTCATATCGAGCGCATCGAGAAGGCGCTGGCGACCGCTGCAGACCTCGCCGGGCATTATGGGATCCCCGTCTGCTACGTCGGGGTCACCACGGGGGCGCCGAGTGAGGTCGCCCACACTCCCAAGGAATATGCCCAAAGGCTCGAACGGTTCGGAGCGGAACAGGCCGCTCGGCATGGCCTGACAGCCGAGACGCATTCTTCGCTCAGTCATGACCCGGCGGTGGACCTCGCCGACGCGCTCATCGGAGCGATCGAAGCGACCGGCTCCGATCTCGTCGTCATGGCGTCGCATGTGCCCGGGCTCGCCGACCACATCTTTTCATCGAACGCCGGCGCGGTGGCCTCGCGGGCGGCCGTTTCGGTGTTCGTGATCCGCTGAACGCGGGGGACAAGGCAATGAGCGAACAGCAAAGTCTGGCGCCAGAAGGTGCGAGCGACATCATCGAAACGGATTACCGGATCGGCCAGGACAACATACAGCCGAGAATTGGTCCTTTCGGGCTCGACATTCACAACCCGGTCTTCGTGATCTCCGGCCTGACGGTCGTCGCTTTCGTATTTCTGGCCCTGGCGCTGCCGGAGCACGCCGAGACATTCTTCGGCTGGCTACGCCCGGCGATCACCTCGGCCTTCGACTGGTTCTTCCTGACCGCGGCGAACATCTTCGTCCTTCTTTGCATCGCGTTGATGCTCTCCCCGCTGGGGCGGGTGCGGATCGGCGGCAGGGAGGCCACGCCGGACTACTCCTATCTCGGCTGGTTTGCCATGCTGTTCGCCGCCGGCATGGGTATCGGCCTGATGTTCTTCGGCGTATCGGAGCCGATCTCGCACTACACCGCCTCCGTTGGTGAGGATGCCGGAACACCGGACAGTTGGGCGCCCCTCGCCGGCGCGCCGGGTGAGACGGACGCGGCGCGACGCCTAGGGATGGCCGCGACGATCTACCACTGGGCGCTGCACCCATGGGCGATCTACGCCATCGTCGCCCTGTCGCTCGCGCTGTTCACCTACAACAAGGGGCTGCCACTCAGCGTCCGCTCCATCTTCTACCCGATCTTCGGGGAGCGCGTCTGGGGCTGGACGGGGCACATCATCGACACCCTGGCGGTCTTCGCGACGCTCTTCGGGCTGGCCACTTCGCTCGGGATCGGCGCCGAGCAGGCCAATGCCGGGCTCGAGTTTCTTTTCGGCTGGCCGGTGACCGACCTTTCCAAGGTGCTGCTGATCATCGGCATCACTGCGATCGCGCTGATTTCGGTGGCGGCCGGTCTCGATCGCGGCGTGAAGCGGCTGTCCGAGATCAACCTCGTCTTGGCGGCGCTCCTCCTCCTGTTCGTCCTGTTCGCGGGGCCGACGCTGGCGATCCTGACCGGGTTCTTCACGAACCTCGTCGCCTATGTCGAGCACCTGCCGGCGCTGGCCAACCCGATCGGCCGGGACGACGACAACTTCCGGGAAGGTTGGACCTCGTTCTACTGGGCATGGTGGATCTCCTGGTCGCCCTTCGTGGGCATGTTCATCGCCCGCGTGAGCCGGGGCCGCACGGTGCGTGAGTTTCTCTGCGCCGTTCTGCTCATTCCGTCGCTCGTCTCGGTCTTGTGGATGACGACGTTCGGTGGCACGGCGATCAATCAGATCGTGCAGGACGGCTACGAGGCCGTCGCCGCCGCGCCGCTGGAGCTGCAGCTGTTCGCGATGCTGGATCCGCTGCCTTTGACCGCGATCACGTCGTTCATCGGTATCGTGCTGGTGATCGTCTTCTTCGTCACCTCGTCGGATTCCGGCTCCCTGGTGATCGACACGATCACCGCCGGCGGCAAGATCGATGCGCCGAAGGCGCAGCGTCTGTTCTGGTGCATCTTCGAGGGACTGGTGGCGATCGCGCTGCTCCTCGGCGGCGGGCTGGTAGCCCTGCAGGCGGCGTCGGTGTCGACCGGGCTGCCGTTCACGATCGTGTTGCTCGGCGGCTGTTATGCCCTCGTCAAGGGGCTGATGAGCGAGCCGCGATAGCTCGATCGCGCGCGCCGCGGCGGCTGCCTGATGTCCTCCGGTTGGAGGCGCCTTGGGGCCGCCGCGGGTGTGTTGGCAAGCGCGCGCTTCGGCCTAGACTCGGCCTGACGCGCAGCAGCCGCGGGGGCGGTCCATGCTGGGAGCGATCGCCGGCGACATCATCGGCTCGATCTACGA
>CAYWVA010000447.1:0-2510 GCA_964461545.1 uncultured Rhizobiaceae bacterium
AGTTCCTGAAGGCGCTCACCGACCGGCGGGTACAGTGCGATATGGCGCCGTTCGACCATCCGGAGCTGTCCATTCCCGTCGGCCACACACCGACCGACGCCAACCGGGATGGCAAGGCCGACGATATCGTATTCGTCCTGCCCGCAGTCGGGGCGGCCGGGTACGATTCGGCCTCCGGTCTGTGCATCCCCAACGCCGGCGATCTGTTCGCTCCTGGCATGCAGGCCCGCGTTGGCGGTGACCTTGCCCCACCGCTGGACTAACAAGCTGCCCGGGCAGCCGCAAATCCGTCGTCCTGCTGCCCGGAGCGCCTTTATGACGAGTGGGATGTGTAATCGACGAACAGCTTGCGAGGGACTGCAACTCGAGATGGTCCCAAGTCGCCGCATCCGCGTGCAGCAAACGGCCGGGCTCCTGATGGCGAGGCCAGCCCGTCGGGCTTGGCGTGCGACACGTCCCTGCCCTTTCACGAGCGCGGGCTGCACGGCGACGGCGCCGCGGCTCCTGGGACCTCCTCGGCATCGCCGAGGAGACCGGCCTCATGGACCGGCTGACGGAGTTCGACGGCACGCTCGCTACGGCCTACGGCTGCATGGGCGGCTACATCGCGCACTCGAAGCATCTGGTCGACGGCGTGCGCTCGATCACACCCCCCTTCATCTCCACGACCTCGCTGGCTCCGGCCATCGACGGCGGCGCGCTCGCATCGGTGCGCCACCTCAGGGCCGCGATCATCGAGTCTAGCCCGTCGCGAAACCGGGCCAAGCTCTCTGGTGAAAGCGGCCCGGCCGCGACTGCGGGGTGGTGCTGGCGTCACCCCGCGGCGGCCATACTGCCCGATGAGATCCGATGAGTGCCTCTGCTCTGGTGCCGACCCGATGATTTGTCTGGTTACCGGATCGAGTGCACGAGCCACAAAAACAGCGCGAGGAGCAGACCCCAGGGCCCGACGATGGCGAACGCCACCAGCAGCATTACGGTCGCATATCCCATGAGTTTGCGCAGCCGGAAAACGCGTTCGGAGAATCTGCCCGACCAACGGCCGAAGGACTTATGGTCGCCCACTCCGACGGCGGTACGGTTGGAAGCCGTACTTCTACGTGATGAAGACAACACACCCCCCGTGCGCTCGGACCGGGCTAAGCGTGGCCGACCGCCGTAGGATTGTCACCGAATTGCCCGGCCCAGCACAGTACGTCCCAAAGCCCGCCCTGCTACGAAGCTGAGAGCAATTGCTGCATCGGCCGTGCGGTCCCCCGTCAACCACGCGCACCTGGCCCTTTGCAGCGCGGGCCTCGGTTGCAAACTTGGCCGAAGGAGAGCCTGTGATCCCGACGGGTACAGGAGGTCCCAAGTGCGTCTGCAGCCCGTCGATAGGTTGGATCCGTGCCGAATGGTGCCCGGGCGGGGTGGCCTCGATTTGGATCCAATATAAGACCAGCCACGCCGGCAGTACGAAGAAGAAAACCAGGATTGCGCGGACGAGCTGCGTCCTCCAAACGTCGCTGCGCGCATCCGATGCGGAGCCGAGCGGGTCGCCGAGTTGCCAGTCCCGCCCAGCGGAGTGCGCTTCGGCTGCGATGGCGGCGCGAAACTTCGGAAACGTCGGACCGATCGACTGTGTCGTAGCAGGAGCGCGCTCGTTCACCGGTCTTACCGCCACGAGCGTCGGCCCCCGGCGCCGATAAGTTCTGGCCTCCACCGGAGCCGCTCTGACGCGCTCTCCGCGCAGCTCCTGGCGGGCGGGTAGACGTCCGGCGCTCAAAGCTTTCGCCCCGCGAGGCAACTTGCGCGATCCGCCGGTACGAGTTCTGACCCAAACACCGCGGCAGCTCGACCGGTGCTCTCATCGAGCATGAAATCACGACCAGCCCCCTTCAGGAACAGGACGACCAGGAAACAACCAACGCAGCTGAACACCAGATAAACCTTCAATGCCAGCATCATCGCCTTCCTCCTGATCTGCATGCATGAGCGATGTTGTGCAAGAATTTGATCTACATAGCTAGTTAGATCAATGGGTTAATCAGGCGTGAGGATAGATACTGCCAGAAAAACAACCGATCAGTAATGCTTCAGGTCAGTTGCCTTGCGGATCGGCTTGATGTATTAAATCCTTTGGGCACCTGCGCGTCCAGAGGTTGCCTGCCCCGATAATGGCCCGTGATTTTCCCGCCTCCACATGGTCATGTCGGTCAAGGTGGTGTATGAAGCTCCGATCGAGCTCGGGCCTCGTGGGTTCAGGCGGCGATCTGGGGTTGGTGCTCCTCGGTGACGGCCAGGGCCTTGGCGAGGCCTTCCATGGCCATCTAACGAGCGGCTCAGCAAGGACGGCGCCGACCAGGCGCATCACGGCAGCGCGGTTGGGAAAGATGCCGACCACGTCGGTGCGCCGGCGGATCTCGCGATGCAGTGTCATCGAAGACGCCCAGCCGCACGCCGCTCAGGCCGCGGCCACGAGGTCGCGCAAGAAGGCGGTCCAGCCGGCGCCATCTTCGCTGGTGATCACG
>CAYWVA010000448.1:0-2509 GCA_964461545.1 uncultured Rhizobiaceae bacterium
AAAGATTGGGGAGGTGGCGTCTCAGTTTGAATTTCCGCAAAGGGGGGGAGCGGTCGCCTGCTGCGGTAAGCACGAACGACCGCAATGCGGGACGGAGCGGACTTTCGCCGCCCGCGCGAGTTGCTACGTCGCAGTCGCGGCATCATCCGTGGACTGAGTTGTTCCCCCGCGTGGGTTTCGTCCGGACTGAGTGATGGGCTTCTACAATTAGCGCGGCACGGCCGAACAGCACATCAAGGAAGGCAAGTATGCCTTCCGCTGGACGCGTCTGTCATGCAAGCGGTTCCGCGATAACGAGGTCCGGCTGCAACTCCACGTGCTGGCCTACAACCTGGCCACCTTCCTGCGCTGCATCGAGCTGCCCGAGGTGATGGCCGACTGGTCGTTGACCAGCCTCCAGCTCAAGCTGACCAAGATCGGGCCCGCGTCGTGCGCCATGCCCGTGCCATCACCTTAAAGTTGGCCGAGGTTGCGGTGACCGGTTCCATGGTGCGCGCGAACCTTGCCGCCATCCACCGATTGCGAGCACCGCCATCATGCGCGCGACCGCGATCCGGACCCAAACTCCACGAAAGAGGCTCAACAGGTCTGCCCGCCGTGCTGAAAAACGCCGCAAAACGCCGAGGATGACCCCGCCGCTTGGCCTGCGCTGCCCAAAACTGAGTGGTTGCACGCGGCCAGGCGCCGTCCAGAGCGGAAAACGCTTGATCGCGCAACTTCGTCAGGGGATGCTGATGGCAACTGGCAGGCCACCTGAGGAATGTCGGTATACTCCCCGCCGGAGTCAAAACCCAACATGCACTACTGAAGCAGTCGACCGTCCTCTGGGCGGGGCACTCGACCAAGATCACTGCGGAGGGACACCGCTTTCCGCCGCCCACGCACGAACAGGGGGGAAGGATGCCGACAATGGACGAAGAGATGCTCGGGCGCATTGAGAGACTAAAGCGCGAAATGGCCGACCGAGAACTTGATGCTGTCCTGTTAGATGATTGCGAGGCCATGCATTATTTCACCGGGTACGACATCTCACTAACACTGTACCGGGCTTGCCTCATTAGGCGCGACGGAAGTGCTTTTTTCGTCCTGCGCGCCTTGGATGTTGCGCCCCTATTGGAAAAGACGTGGCTCGAAGACATTGTCGCCTTTCCGGATTGGGTCGATCCAGAAACAGCAATCGCAGAAGCGGTCGAGCAGCGCGGGTTGGGCGTGGCACGAATCGGTATCGACCTTGGCAGCCACGCGCTGACTAACCGCATGTTCGCGGCGCTTAAACAGCGACTCCCTGGCGTTTCCTTCGTCGACATCGACCAGTTGCCGTGGCGCATGCGAAAGCGAAAGTCGCCGGTCGAAGTGCAGTGGATTCGCCGTGCGGCAGAGATTGCCGACGTCTCGCTTCAGGCCATCCTGGATATCGCACGGCCGGGCATCACCGAGCGGGAAGCGGCTGCGGTTGCTATGGAGAGCTTCATCCGCAATGGTGGCGACCCCGGATTTTTAGGAATAATAACGGCGGGCAAAGGGTGGGGCTTCCTCCATGGGCATCTCCATAATACTCCACTCGGCGATGGCGATGTGCTGCATGTGGAGCTCTGCCCCCGCTTTCAAGGATATGGAGCCCGCGTAATGCGCTGTATCGCCATCGGCAGTCCGTCCCCCGAACTCGAGCGGATATCGAAGACGCTGATCGAAATACAGGACCGGCAGATCACGGCCATGGTGCCGGGAGCGCGCGCCAGCGATGTCGACGCGATACTTCGCCAAGGCACCATCGCAGCCGGAATCCGCGATAGCTACGACAACATCACCGGGTATACGCTCGGCTACTATGCTGACCAGCCGCTGCGATTGAGTGATTTCACTTGGACCTTTCATCCAGACGCTGATTGGGCACTGGAGGAGGGCATGGTGTTCCACATGTATGCCTCTGCCGGAGGCTTAGCGATCAGTGAGAGCATCTACGTGGGTGCCGACGGGGCCGAGCGGCTCACCAAAATCGAGCGAAAGCTCTTCACAGCGTGAGCAATCGGCCTAACCTGTGCCGTGGGCGCTGACGTCAGACAGGCCGACGCCGACCAGGCACGCAAAGCCGCCGAGGGATCTTCTTTAACAGGTGGTGTCGCCAATGCGGTGGAAATTCTCTGGCAGCGTGCTGGTTTCAAGACGCTGCGAGAGGTTCTCCCACGCATCGACCTTCCGCATCTGGATCTGACCGGAGGCCAGCAATGCAGGGAGCAGTATCGACACCGTCTTCGACGTTGGTGGCGCACCGAGGAGAAGCTCGAGATCGTGATGGCTGTCGGGGTCGTTGGTGCGACGATGACGCAGGTCGCGCAGCGTCACGAGATCACGCGGCAGCAGGTTTATCCCTGATTGAGAGATCGGCGCTTGGCCCGAATGGCTGCAAAGGGCTCAATCGAGCCATTTATCGCGCCGGACGCCAATGACAGCAACGGGTCGATTGTGTTGAAGAAGTCGGGTTTGACGTCGATGAGTGAGGTCGCTCGGA
>CAYWVA010000449.1:0-2502 GCA_964461545.1 uncultured Rhizobiaceae bacterium
TCGCCAGCGCGTCGGCGGCTCGGGGAACGCTGGCTACCGCGACCAGCACCCCACCCCGACCCACCAGGGCTTCGAAGATCTGCCCGTCGTGCGACTGGAACCCTGCCCGGCCGAGAGTGGCAGACAACCCGCTGGTCTCCAGTCCCCTGTCGCTGTCCTGCAGCGCCGCGATCAGGGGTCCTCTGCCAACGGCCGGACCAAGCCCCTTCACCTCGAGCGGCTCGCCGGCCAATCCCAGATGGGTCAGAATCAGTGCCGCCACTTCCGGCGACTGCCTGCCGAGAATCGTGACGCCGTCAGCCGTGAAGCCGTCGGACAGCAGCGCGGCAACCCCTCGCTCGGCCCAGGCCACATCCTGAAAGACGCCGACGGTGAACATCGGGTTTCCTCCAGCCACGGAATTCAGCTGACCTGTCACCCTTACCGCCCACTCGCGATGGAGGCGATGACACGATGGTCACGTGACTTCCTCAGGGTTTCCGTTCATCGCGCAATCCTGATCAGCGTGATGGCCCTCCCGCGTTCACTGGCAACTCAATGTGAGCCCTGCGCCTCGTATGGCCAGGCCGGAATCAGCCTCACTGACGCCAGTTGGCAATCTCGACCAGGACGGCGCCGCTCCCGGTCAGGGCGTCGTGGATGGCTGTCACTTCCCCAGCGGTGACGTGCACGCCGAGGAGGACCGCACCGGCTTCGACCTCGCGCTGCAGCTCCTGGGCCCTATCCTCGGGAACTCCCGCTGCCGAGAGCACCGAAGCGAGGCCGCCGGCCACGTGCCCGGCCGCCTCGCCGAGACCGGCCGAGAGCGGACCTGCGGCGACAATGGGCCCGATGCCCGGCATGACGAGCGCAATGGCCGCCAGCACCTGCCCGCCGAGCTCGCCCAGCACGCCGGCGCGTCGGGAATCCTCGATGTCGGCCCCTGGCGTGGCGTCCATCTGCTCGGCCAGCGCGCCAGCCTCGTCGTGGTTCCGCGCCACGACCGAAATCTGTTGTCTGTCGATCCCCCGCGCGTGCACCGCACGCGCACCTGCAGCGGCGGCGGCGGGAGTCGAATACAACGCAAGCACGAGCGGATGAGACATCGAGGGTATCTTACGATGAATGGTGAGTCGCCAGGGTTGCCAAAACTGCCGGGTTGCCGGTATGGAGAGGTTCTTCGCACATGGCGCACGCGCAGCCCTGGCCATTCACCTGACCAGATATCCATCCCGCGCCCTCACGCGTGCGCCCGGATGCCTGACGGCGACAGCGATCGACCGCCACTCGTCCGCCCCCGTGACGATCGGCCTCGAGGGCGTGTAGCCGAGCAGATACTGGTGGCGCAGCTCGCGGGCGATGGACTTCAACGCCTCGGGCAGCGCCTTCGGTTCGCGCGCATGGAACGAGCGGCCACCGGTGAGCGATGCCAGTTCGGCAAACAGCGGCGGACGCGTACGACCCAGCGCAATCGGATAGATCATGATGTCGGAGGCGCGGGCGCGCTGCAGCGCGTCGGTGCTCGTCGCGGTGCTGTACCGGTCGGACCCATCGGAGAGCAGCACCAGCGCGCGCCTGCCCTTCGCGGGCTGGATCTCCTCGATCGCCCTGATGATGGCGTCGTAGAGCCCGGTCGTGCCGAAGGCATTCAGGGCCGAGAGGGCGGCGTACTGCGCCGCACGGTCGGTCGATAGCGGCGCGATCACCTCCACCTGTGAGCCGACAGCGATCAGCATCGCCTCGTCCTCCGGCCGCAGTTCTCCGAGAAAGATGCGGGCTGCCGACTTCGCCATCGCGAGCCGTTCCCCCGCCATGCTGAAGCTGCGGTCGAGCGCCACCGCTGCACCCAGCGGGAAATCGCCGGCCGCGAAGGTGGACACGGTCTGGGGCTGCCCGTTCTCCAGGACATCGAAATCGCCGCGGCTGAGGCCGGTGATCGGCTCTCCCCGCGCATCGGTCACGCTGGCGTACACTTCGACCATGCTGACACCGGACGTGAACTGGGCCCCGCCAGGGGCGGCGCCCAGCGCGAGGAAACCCGCGCAGACGGCGAAGGTGATAGTATGAAGCTGCCTTACACGCACTGAAGGAGCCGTTATGGGGCCTCTGGGCATTCCGGAACTCATCGTCATCGTCTTTCTCATCATCCTGATCTTCGGGGCCAGCCGGCTGCCGGAGATCGGCCGCGGCATCGGCAAGGGCATCCGCAATTTCAAGGAGGCCAACCGCGAAGGCGCGAGCCGCGACGACCGCTGAGCCGGCCAGGCGCCGCCCTCTCTCACAATACGATCCGACCGTCGCCCACCCGGCGGGTAATCCGCTCCCGATCGAGATACTCCAGTAGTGGAATCGCGTATTTGCGCGAGATGCCGTACCGCTCCTTGAAGGCGGCGACATCGACGCGCGGAGCGCTGTGCTGCGCCTTGAGCGCCCGAACGTCCTCCTTCAGCGCCGCCAGCGCGTCGGCATGGAAGTACAGCGTGTCGAGCTTCACGAGCGTTCGGCGCTTCAACAGCAGCTTCA
>CAYWVA010000450.1:0-2499 GCA_964461545.1 uncultured Rhizobiaceae bacterium
ATCATGTCGCCGGGCCGCACGCCTATCGCCCACAGGATGCGGGCGTGGGCATTGGCGATGGCGCCCCAGTCATTACGGCCGATGGCGAAGGCAGTCGGACGCCCCGTGGTGCCGCTGGTGCCATGGACATGGAAGACTTCCCTATCGGGCACACACAGATAGTCGCCGAAGGGCGGCACCCGCGCCTGGGCCTCGCGCAGGTCCGCCTTGGTGATGACGGGGACCTTATCCTCGAAGTCTTCCAGCGATTTCAAATGACTCGGGTGAAACCCGGCCTCGTCCCACTTGCGCCGGTAAAATGTCGCATTCTCATAGGCATGCTGGCACACGCTGCGAAGGCGCTCGAGGATGGCGCGGTCGCGATCGCCAGGCGCCATGGTCTCGCGCACCGGAAACCAGTAACGGCTGTCGGCGGGCGGCCGGTAGCTGTCGTCATAGGCCGGCGGGAACGACCAGAACTCCATGCTGCTCAACTGCCCCTGTCTCAGCGTTCGCCGCGCTCAGCGACCAGCCGGATAAGCGTCTCTACGATGGCCTGAGGCGGGGTGTCCTGGAGCAGCACCTCCCTGACGCCCAGCCGCTTGAGCTCGCGAACGTCATCGTCGGGCATCACGCCGCCGGCCACGACGATCATGTCGTCGGCTCCCTTGTCGCGCAGAAGCTCCATGATCTTGGGGAACACGGTGAGCTGCACGCCCGAGAGCAGGCTTACGCCGAGCACATCCACGTCCTCCTGGATGGCGGCGGTGACAACCTCCTCAGGCGTGCGGTGCAGGCCGGTGTAGACGACATCCATGCCGGCATCGCGCAGGGTACGCGCCACCACTTTCACGCCGCGATCATGGCCGTCGAGCCCCACCTTGGCCAGAAGGATGCGGATGGGCTGGTCCATGGACGTCTCCTGGTTTTCGAGCATTCTGCGCTAATGAATTCTGTATTTGGAATTCCATCACATTTCAAGGTATATATGTGAGTCGGTGCTTATTCCTGGCAGAAGGTGGCGCCGAAGCCGACGCGACCCAGTGGAGAGACAGAAATGGCCAGTGAAATGGAACAGGACAGACTCCGCACTCTCGGATTCGAGGTCCGCGACCCGCAGCGTTTTGCCGAGAACATGGGGCGCCTGATGGAGGAGACCGGCAAGGCAGTGGCTGCCTGGATGGAGCCGCGCATGAGCGGCGAGCGGCCGATGGCATCGCCTGACGAAGCGGCCCGCATGATGAAGACGTTCGCCCAGGTCCAGCAGGCCTGGCTGATGCAGCCGCACAAGCTCCTGGACGCCTATAGCAAGCTGTGGTCGAGCCATTTCCAACTGTGGTCCTCAACCATGCAGCGCATGTTCGGGCAGGCCAAGGACGACGGCGCTCAGGCCGGCGGGCCCGGGACCAAGGATGGCCGCTTCAAGGACCCAGCCTGGTCTGAGGGCGTGTTCGACTACATGAAGCGGGCCTATCTCATCACCTCGCACTGGTCGGAGGCGCTCGTGGAGGAGGCTGAGGGGCTCGACCCGGTCACCAAGCAGAAAGCGGCCTTCTTTACCAAGCAGATCGTCAATGCGCTGGCGCCTTCCAATTGGGTGTTCACCAATCCCGAACTGCTGCGCGAGACCTTTGCCGCCGACGGCGAAAACCTGGTGCGCGGCATGCAGCTTCTCGTCGAGGACATCCGCAAGGGCGGCGGCGACCTGAAGATCCGCCAGACCGACCCGTCCCAGTTCAAGCTCGGGGAAAACATCGCCGCCACGCCGGGCAAGGTGATCTACCAGAACGACCTGTTGCAGCTCATCCAGTATGAGGCCACCACCAAAAAGGTGTTCAAGCGGCCGCTGCTGATCGTCCCGCCATGGATCAACAAGTACTACATTCTCGATCTCACGCCTGAAAAGTCGATGGTCAAATCGGCTGTCGACCAGGGCCACACGGTGTTCATGATCTCCTGGGTCAACCCGGACGAGCGGCTGGCCGGCAAGACGTTTCAGGACTACATGCACGAGGGCGTGCTCACGGCCATCGATAAGGTGGGCGAGGCGACGGGGGAGAAGAAGATCAACGCCATCGGCTACTGCGTCGGTGGCACACTTTTGTCGGTGGCGCTCGCCTATATGGCGGCAAAGAACGACAGGCGCGTTGCCAGCGCCACCTATTTCGCCTCCCAAGTCGACTTCCGCCACGCCGGCGATCTCAAGGTGTTCACCGACGAGGACCAGATCGCTGCGGTGGAGCGCGAGATGGCCAAGCGCGGCTATCTCGACAGCTCCAAGATGGCGGGCGTGTTCAACCTCATGCGCTCGAACGACCTGATCTGGCCCTATATCGTCAACGTCTATCAGAAGGGCAAAGAGCCTTTGCCCTTCGACCTGTTGTTCTGGAACTCCGATTCGACGCGCATGCCGGCGGCCAACCACAGCTTCTATCTGCGCCGCTTCTATCTCAACAATGATTTCACCGAGGGCCGCCTGGAACTGGACGGTGTCAAGCTCGATCTGAAGAAGATCAAGAT
>CAYWVA010000451.1:0-2498 GCA_964461545.1 uncultured Rhizobiaceae bacterium
TCCCACCGGTACGTGGCGGCCCATGCCGCATAGGCGCTCTCGGGCAGCGGATGCGTCGGCGAACCCAGCCCCAAAATATATAGCAGCAGCGCCTCATCGTAGCCTTCCCAACGGGACTTGAGAAATCCGCTTTCGGGCTTCCAGCCGTGCGTCACGGTCGCACCCTGGTCCTGCGCCCAGGGCCAATCGGCGCGGCGATAGAGCGCGTCGGCGAGGGTGCGGATCTCATGCTCGTCGGCCGTTTCCGCCTCAAAGTACATTCCGGCCGTCAATGCGCCAGCCAGCAGAAAAGCGCTGTCGATCGTCGACAGTTCGCATTGCCAGGCGCGCCGCCCGGTCTGCATGTCGAGAAAATGATAATAAAAGCCCCGGTAGCCGGTCGCGTCAGGCTCGGGGCCTTGCGGGCTATTCCAGAAAAACCGCAGGGTCGCAAGCGTTCGCTCCGCCGCCGCAGCGCGCGGCATGAACCCGCGCTCGACGGCCACCGGGTAAGATGCCAGCGCGAGGCCGGTGGCGGCAATACTGGCAGGCCAACCCGATTCGGTCTTGTCGATCACCAGCCCGTTGGCTGGATTCGTCTCATGCAAAAAGTAGTTGAATGATTCATGCTGAAGTTTTTCCAGCTCGGCATCGACGGACAGTTTCTTGCTTCTCATGGTTTCACCTGGTTTGCCGCTCCCTGCAAACTCGTTTGTAACAGTGGCGGCATGCTTCGCGGTGCGGCGATCAAGTATCTCAATCTTGCGCGCCAGTCCCGCCAGCCCGATATCGCCACAATAATTCCGTCCCCGTGCCTCGGGCATCGGCCTATGTCCGAAATGTGTGTCGTGGTTTGTCCAATTCTCACACCGGTGTTTGTCCTATGGTTTTGAGCATTTAGAAGGTCCTGTCATCCGGCCGCTTGCTTGATGGGGAGCGGGTTTGCCGGCACCGCAGAAGCCTTGGCTGGCTCCGGGGTTGCTGGCCCGCCAGGCGCCCCGGGCGCCGTCTTCTTGCCAGGCTGACGGATGCCTGCCAGCTTGGTGCGTTTCAGCATCAGCGCATTGACCGCCACCACGAGGGTACTGCCGGACATTGACAGCGCTGCGATCTCCGGACTCAGAACGAATGGGAAAAAAACCCCCGCGGCGAGCGGGAACGCGATCACGTTGTAGCCCACCGCCCACCAAAGATTCTGGTGCATCTTTCGCAACGTTGCGCGCGACAGCTCGATCGCGGCGACGATGTCATACGGGTCGCTCTTCATCAGCACGACATCGGCGCTTTCCATCGCGACGTCGGTGCCGGCGCCAATGGCGATCCCCACGTTGGCCTGGGTCAGCGCCGGCGCGTCGTTGACACCATCGCCCACCATCCCGACCTTCTTCCCCGTGGCTTGCAGCTCCTTCACCTTCTCGGCCTTCTGGCCCGGCAGCACGTCGGCCAGCACGCTGTCGATGCCGAGATCCGCGGCGATGCGCTTGGCCGTGGCCGCGTTGTCGCCGGTCAGCATCACCACTTCGATGCCGCGTTCGCGCAGCTTTGCCACCGCTGCCTTGGAGGTCGGCCGGATCGCATCGGCGATGGCGATGAGGCCGATCACGCGAGCGGCCTGAGACACATGCACCACCGTTCGGCCGTCCGCCTGCAGGCGGGTGGCTTCGGTCTCCAGGGGACCGAGCGCGAGCTTTTGCGTATCCATCAGCAGCCGGTTGCCGAGGAACACCGTTCCGCCAGCGGTCTCGGCGCGCGCGCCCATGCCGTCGAGGCTTTCGAATCCTGTCGGCGCCGCGACGGTGAGGTTCGCCGCCCGGCGCAGGATGGCCTGGGCCAGCGGATGGTCGGACCCCTGCTCGACGGCGGCGGCGGCGGTCAGCACCACGTCCTCGGTGACCCCGTCCGCCGTCACGATCTCCACGACCTCCGGCTGGCCGATGGTGAGCGTACCGGTCTTGTCGAAGACGATGACGTTGAGCTTGGTGGCGTCTTCGAGCGCCGAGGCGTTCTTGAACAGAATGCCGTTCATTGCGCCGAGGCCCGTTCCCACCATCACCGCCATCGGCGTGGCCAGTCCCAACGCATCCGGGCAGGCGATCACGAAGACCGTGATGGTCAGTGTCACCGCGAACAGCAGCGGCTGTCCGATCCACCAGAACCACACCGCAAAGGTCGCAAGACCGATGACGATCGCGGCAATCACCAGCCATTGCGCGGCCTTGTCCGCCAAGAGTTGCGCCGGCGCCTTTGAGTTCTGCGCCTCCTGCACCAGTTTTACGATCTGCGCCAGCGCCGTGTCGGCCCCGACCTTCGTCGCCTTGTAGCGAAAGCTGCCGCTCTTGTTGATGGTCGCACCGATCACCGTGGCGCCCGGCCCCTTCTGGACCGGCATCGACTCGCCGGTGAGCATGGACTCGTCGACCAGTGATTCGCCGGTCTCCACCGTGCCGTCGACCGGAATCTTGCTGCCCGGCCGGATCACGATAATCTCGCCCGCCAACACCTCCGCCGTCGGAACTTCA
>CAYWVA010000452.1:0-2498 GCA_964461545.1 uncultured Rhizobiaceae bacterium
AAGCCGCCGAACTGGGAGGAGTTGAACGACAGCAGCACCACCACGGCCACCGGGGTGAACATGAACAGATAGACAGCCAGGCTGAACAGACGGATGAGCGACTGGGTGGCCATGACCGATCCTTAGTTCAGTGACTTGTAGAGCTGGCTCAGGCCCATGAACCGGCTGTAGATCACCACGAACACGCCGAGCAGGATCAGCAGCACCGTGCTCAAGGTGGCGCCCATCGGCCAGTTCAGCTCCACCATGATGGTGTCGTAGATCAGGTTGCCGAACAGGAAGTTGTCCGGCCCGCCGAGGATGAGCGGCGTGACATAGCTGCCGCCGGCCAGCACGAAGCACAACAGACAGCCGGCGGCGAGGCCCGGCAGCGACAGTGGCAGCGTGACCTCGCGGAACGCCTGCCAGCCGGTGCAGCCCAGCGTGCGGGCGGCCGAGACCAGGTTGCGGTCGATGCCTTCGAGGCTGACATAGATGTTGAGGATCATGAACGGCAGCAGAAAGTGCACCAGCCCCATTACCACCGAGGCCTCGTTGTAGAGCAGGCGCAGCGGCTGATCGATGACGCCGAGCCATAGCAAAACGGCATTGATGATCCCCTGCGACCCGAGAACATGCACCCACGACAACTGGCGGATGATGAAGCTGACCCAGAACGGCAGGATCAGCAGCAGCATCAGCAGCCATTTGTGCCGGAAGGTGGTGGTGGCGATGTAATAGGCCGGAATGTAGCCGAGCAGGATGCACACGACGGTGGTGATGCCGGCAATCCGCAGGGTCTGCCAGATGGCGTAATGATAGAACTGGTCGGCGAAGAACTCCCGCCAGTTGGCGAACTGGAAGGCCGGCCGGTCGCGGGCCACGTCGATGAACTCATAGAAGCTGAACACGAAGATGATGGCCATGGGCACGACCATCAGCAGCGCCAGGGTGATCAGCGCCGGCGCCAGCAGGGCCCACGGCCGATAGTCGACCACCTCCAGTCGCTGGGCCAGGGTCAGTGAGGCCATTCCGTCCCTTTGTGCCCCGCCCCCGCTGTTGTTCGGAGAGCGGCGGGAACGCCTTTGCGGCGCTTCCTCTTGTTATCTGCTCAGGGGATCATAGGCCGGGAAGCGGCCGTTTGGCAATTGTGCGACCGGGGGCGCCCAAGGCGCCCGTTCATACTTGCAAAACAACTTCTGTCTGTTGTGGTGGGCGGTGACGGGTTCGAACCGCCGACATCCACGGTGTAAACGTGGCGCTCTACCAGCTGAGCTAACCGCCCTGCGCAGTCTTCGCATTCATTAGCCGGCCAGCCAGGTGGCGCGCAAGCCAATGGCGCGCGCCCGCCCACCTCCACCGGGCGCGCCACTCTCCGCGATCAACGGCCGCTGTCCAGGGCTGGACGGGAGGCGATGCCCCCCCCGTGAACTCAGGAGTTCACAGCCTCCTTGAGTGCCTTGCCAGCCTTGAACCGGGCGTTCTTGGAGGCTGCCCGGTAAATCTTTGCCCCGGTGCGTGGATCGCGCGCCTCACCGGCGGCCCGGCTCGTCACGGTGAAGGTGCCGAAGCCGACGATGCGAACATCGTCACCACCCTTAAGGGCCTTCAGGATATTATCGAGCGTGGCGTCGACGGCTCCTCCCGCATCGCTCTTGCTGAGCTTGGTATCGGCCGCGACTTTGGCAATCAGCTCGTTCTTGTTCATCCGCTAAATCCTTTCCCTAGAGGAGGTTACAGCACGCGCTACCACCCTTGCCCGTACATCAACTCCGGCAAGTTCGCTAGCGAATGCACGCACGATGCCGGACGTGGTCCATTTAATCAACTGCTGTCAAGAGGTTACCCGGTCCGGAAAAGTACCGGGGAGGCCTTTTCTCGGCCCTCCCCAGGCAGTTGTGGCTACGCACAGGTGCGAATCAGTGCGCTTCAGTGGGCGAGAACGTGGGCCGCCGGGTCCTCCGGCTCTGCAGCGCGCGCCTGTTCTTCAGCCTCGTCCCACTCGATGGGCTCGAGCGAACGCACCAGAACATGCTGGAGAACATCGTCGACCCGAGCCACCGGTATGATCTCCAGTCCCGATTTCACATTGTCCGGAATCTCGGCCAGATCCTTGGCGTTCTCCTCCGGGATCAGCACCCGGTGAAGGCCGCCGCGCAGAGCCGCCAGAAGCTTCTCCTTCAGCCCGCCGATCGGCAGCACCCGGCCGCGTAGCGTGATTTCGCCCGTCATGGCGACATCCTTTCTGACCGGAATTCCGGTCATCACCGACACGATGGCCGTGACCATCGCAACACCAGCGGACGGGCCGTCCTTCGGGGTGGCCCCCTCAGGCACGTGGACGTGGATGTCCTTTTTGTCGAACAGCGGTGGCTTGATGCCGAAGTCGGCCGCCCGCGAGCGCACATAGGACGAGGAGGCGGAAATCGATTCCTTCATCACGTCGCGAAGATTACCGGTGACCGTCATCTTGCCCTTGCCCGGCATCATCACGGCCTCGATGGTGAGCAGCTCGCCGC
>CAYWVA010000453.1:0-2492 GCA_964461545.1 uncultured Rhizobiaceae bacterium
CGCATGTCGCAATGGATGAGCCCGAAGCGCTCCGGCCCCTTGCCGAAGCGGGCCAAGCGGCGCTCGATGAGGTCGACGGTGCGCCCGAACAGGGCCTCGCGATCCCGGTTGAGCCCCATGCCGTCGCGCCAGCTGCCCCAGTGGGGCGTGTTGCCGAGGCTGGTGGCGAAATCCCAGGTGTGACGGGTGAAGAAGTCCGGCGCCTTCCAGCCGCGCACGTGGGCGTGCATGTGTGCCGTCGTCTCGCCCAAGATCTCGAACCACTCCTTGATCGCCTCATCGGTCTCGGAGGGCTCCATTCCCTCCTCCCAGTCGAACAGCACCACGTTGCGCGGGCGCGGCATCAGGGGATGGGCAACGGTCTGGACCAGTGCGCCGTCGCGACCGGGGCGAGGGATTGGGGTAATGGCCGCGCCGTCGCGTCTGAGGGCGGTGAGCCAGGCAAGCTCCGAGGCGATCGCCGCCTTGCTGTGATAGCCCTCGCGGTGCACCCGCATTGCCCAGCGCCGCGCCGAGCCCGGATCGTCGACGCGATAGGTGGCGTTCTCCGACAGATTGATCATCTCGACGGTTGCGCCGGGCGGCAGTTCGTAATGGGCAAGGGCTGCAACGGCGAGCTGTTTGAGACGCTCAAGCTGCTGTTCGTGAGGGAGTTGCTCGAATGCCTGCATCACCGGACAAGTCTAAACCGGTCCCGGCGGCGCCACTTGACATGACGGCAAAGCGATTTGACAGCGGGCTGTCAAGTTTGCCCGCCGATGTGTCAAGCGGGCCGGCGCAATGCCCGCGTTAAATGGCCGACAGTCCCGTGAGGTATGGTCGCCGTGAGCAGCGAAAAGCTGGAGTTCCTGGAGCGCTCCAAGACCTTCTGGAACCCCGGCAAGACACAGGCATGGCAGGACATGGGCGTCGATCTGGTGATCGATCGCCGCGAAGGCTATTTCCTCTATGACATGGACGGCCGCCGCCTGATCGACGTGCATCTGAACGGCGGCACGTACAATCTCGGTCATCGCCATCCCGAACTGGTCGAGGTGCTGAACCAGGCGACCCGCCGGTTCGACATGGGCAACCACCATTTCCCGTCGCTGGCGCGCACCGCGCTGGCCGAGGCGCTGGCCCAGTGCACGCCCGGCGACCTGCAATACACGATCTACGGGGCAGGGGGCGCAGAAGCCATCGACATCGCCATCAAGACGGCCCGCCACGCCACCAAGAAGCTCAAGATCGTATCGATCATCAAGGCCTATCACGGGCATACCGGGCTGGCGGTGAAGGCCGGTGCGGACCGCTTCTCGAAGCTGTTTCTGTCGGAGGATACGGCGGGCGAGTTCATCCACGTGCCGTTCAACGACCTCGAAGCCATGGAGGACGCGCTTCGCGGTCGCGACGTCGCGGCGGTCCTCATGGAGACGATCCCCGCCACCTACGGCTTCCCGATGCCGGCAGAAGGCTATCTGCCCGGCGTCAAGAAGCTGTGCGAGCGATATGACGCGCTGTTTATCGCCGATGAGGTGCAGACCGGCCTTATGCGCTGCGGCGCCCTGTGGGGCATCACCCGCTATGGCGTCGAACCCGACCTTCTGGTCATCGGCAAGGGCATCACCGGCGGCATCTATCCGATCTCGTGCTGCGTCGTGTCGAAGCGCCACGCCGGCTGGCTCAGCGAGGACGGGTTCGGCCACATGTCGACGGCGGGCGGAGCGGAGCTTGGCTGCATCGTCGGGCTGAAGGTGCTGGAGATCTGCCAGCGCCCCGAGGTGGCCTCGATGGTGCGCTACATCTCCAATTTCATCCGCGCCGGCCTCGATGAGATCCGCGACCACTTTGGCGATTTCTTCACCGGCATCCGCCAGCACGGCGTGGTCATGGGGCTCGAGTTCAATCACCCCGAAGGCGCCAAGCCGGTGATGAAGCATCTCTACGAGAATGGCGTGTGGGCGATCTTTTCCACCCTCGATCCGCGCGTGCTGCAGTTCAAGCCCGGCATCCTGATGACCCAGGAGCTGTCCGAAGATCTGCTGCGGCGCGTCGAGGTGGCGATCGGAGCGGCGCGCCGCGAGATCCTCGGCAGCGCTCAGCGCAAGGCCATGTGATGCATCCGTCGATCAAGAGCCTCGTCGACATCTCCAGCTCGCCGGCCGCGCTTGGGGCCACGGCCGATATGATGCTGGAGCGGGCGCGCTGGGCCGGCGAGGTCTTCCAGCGCTACGACCGGGCGCGCACCTTCGCCATTGCGCAAGCCGTGGCCAAGGTCGCCCATGCCAAGGCCGGCGAATACGCCGAATGGGCGGTGCGCGAGACCGGCTTCGGCGTCGCTGCCCACAAGAAGATCAAAAACGAGCTGTCGAGCGCGGCCCTGGTCGAGCATTACCGCGACTGGGACTTCGTCAACCCGCGGCTCGATGCGACCGCGAAAATTGTCGAGATCCCGCGACCGGCCGGCGTGGTGTTCGCCTTGACGCCCTCGACCAACCCGATTTCGACGGTCT
>CAYWVA010000454.1:0-2492 GCA_964461545.1 uncultured Rhizobiaceae bacterium
GTCTCCCGCCGGCCCGCCACGCAAGCCCGCTTCGCCCTCTCCGGCGAGGCGGATGCGGGTGCCGTCTTCAACGCCTGGCGGAATGTTGATCGACAGCGTACGCTCACGCGTGACCCGGCCTTGGCCATTGCAGTCGGAGCATGGATCGGAGATCACCTGGCCACGGCCCTGGCATGCCACACAGGTCCGCTCCACGGTGAAGAAGCCGGAAGCTGAACGAACCGCGCCCTGCCCGCCGCAACTGGGACAGGTCTTTGGCTTTGTGCCGGGCCTTGCCCCATGGCCGTGGCAGGACTCGCAGGTGACTGAGGTCGGGACCCGGATCTGGGCCGGCTTGCCGGTATAGGCCTCGGTCAGGCTGATCTCCATATTGTAGCGCAGATCGGAGCCGCGGGCCATTCCTGAGCCGCCGCGCCGGGCACTGCGCCGGCCGCCGCCGCCCATGAACTCCCCGAACAGGTCCTCGAAGATGTCCGACATCGAAGAGGAGAATTCAGGCCCGAAACCGCCTTGCCCGAACGGCCCCCTGCCGGCGCCGTCGAAGGCTGCATGGCCGAAGCGGTCGTAGGCCGCGCGCTTTTGCGGATCCTTCAGGGCCTCATAGGCTTCGTTGATTTCCTTAAAAGCCTGTTCCGCCGACTTGTCCCCTGGATTGGCATCCGGGTGGAGGCGCTTGGCCAGTCTGCGATAGGCGGCCTTGAGCTCCTGTTCATCGGCTGTCCGGGAGACTCCGAGGACCTCGTAATAATCGCGCTTGGCCATGGCCGTCCATTACATGAGGGTTTAGAGACCGCGAAAGCCGTCTGACTGCCTGGAGCACAGCATCGAAACGACCCTTGAGTTTCTCGGAACTTGTATCGAAAGCAGCGGCGCCCAACAACACGGTCGGCGCCGCTGCCCATCCTTGATCAAGGTGCCTTGCGATCCTCGTCCCTTACCTCCTCGAACTCGGCATCGACCACGTTCTCCTCGGCCGGCTCTTCGCCGCCGCCGGTCTCGGCTTGACCGTCGCCGCCGTCCGGCTGGGCCTGCTCGCGGTACAGCGCCTCGCCGAGTTTCATGGCGACCTGTGCCAGCTCAGACGTCTTCGCCTTGATGGCCTCGGTTTCCTCGCCCTCACAAAGACGCTTGAGTTCGGTGATCGCCGCCTCCACTGTCGACCTGTCGGCCTCAGGCACCTTGTCGCCGACGTCGCTCAGCGACTTCTGCGTCGAATGGATCAGGCTCTCGGCCTGGTTCTTGGCCTCGATCAGCTCTTTGCGCGCCCGGTCCTCCGTGGCGTGCAGCTCGGCATCCTTGACCATCTTGTCGATCTCTTCATCGGAAAGACCGCCCGAAGCCTGGATGCGGATCTGCTGTTCCTTGTTAGTTGCCTTGTCGCGAGCGGAGACGTTGACGATGCCGTTGGCGTCGATGTCAAAGGTAACCTCGACCTGCGGAACGCCGCGCGGTGCGGGCGGGATGCCGACGAGATCGAACTGGCCGAGCATCTTGTTGTGCGCGGCGATTTCGCGCTCGCCCTGGAAGACCCGGATCGTCACCGCCGTCTGGTTGTCCTCGGCCGTGGAAAAGACCTGGCTCTTCTTGGTCGGGATCGTCGTGTTGCGATCGATCAGCCGGGTGAATACGCCGCCCAGCGTCTCGATGCCGAGCGACAGCGGGGTCACGTCGAGCAAGAGCACGTCCTTGACCTCGCCCTGCAGCACGCCGGCCTGGATCGCCGCGCCGATCGCCACGACCTCATCGGGATTGACGCCCTTATGCGGCTCCTTGCCGAAAAAGTTCTTCACCGTCTCGATGACTCTGGGCATGCGGGTCATGCCACCGACCAGCACCACCTCGTCGATCTGGCCCGCCGACAGCCCGGCGTCCTTGAGCGCCGCCCTACACGGTCCGACGGTCTTCTGGATGAGGTCATCAACCAGCGCCTCGAGTTTGGCTCTGGTGAGCTTCATGGTCAGATGCTTCGGGCCGCTGGCATCGGCGGTGATGAACGGAAGATTGAGCTCGGTCTGGGTGGCAGAAGAAAGCTCGATCTTGGCCTTCTCGGCGGCCTCCTTGAGCCGCTGCAGCGCCAGCTTGTCGGAGCGCAAATCGATGCCGCTCTCCTTTTTGAACTCGTCGGCAAGATAGTCGACGATGCGCATGTCGAAGTCCTCGCCGCCGAGGAACGTGTCGCCATTGGTTGACTTTACCTCGAACACGCCGTCGCCGATCTCAAGGACCGAAATGTCGAAAGTGCCGCCGCCGAGGTCGTAAACCGCGATGGTGCCGGTATTGCGCTTGTCGAGGCCATAGGCCAGCGCGGCCGCCGTCGGTTCGTTGATGATGCGCAAGACGTCCAGTCCGGCGATGCGGCCGGCATCCTTGGTTGCCTGGCGCTGGGAATCGTTGAAGTAGGCCGGCACGGTGATCACCGCCTGGGCGACGGGCTCGCCAAGGTGGCGCTCGGCCGTCTCCTTCATCTTCTGCAGCACATAGGCCGAAATCTG
>CAYWVA010000455.1:0-2473 GCA_964461545.1 uncultured Rhizobiaceae bacterium
GCGCCCGCAGCTTGTCGCGCGACCGGCCGATGGCCACCGACTCGTTGAGCGGCCATACGCCCATCATCTCAAACTGCCGCAGCACCGCTAGACCGTAAAAGGTGCGCGATGCGGCGATGCGCGGGATCACCGCGTCGAAACCGGTCAGGCGCTCACCGCGATATCTCAGTTCGGGGCGATGCGAAGTAATGTTCATGTAGCAGCGCAGGTAGTCGACCCCGACGATCTCGTGGCCGGCCGCTTGCGCCGTCTCGATCAACCGGCGATGCGAGTAGAGCCCCGCGTTGCGGGTCATGATGGCGATCTTCACGGAACTGGCTTGCCGTCGGGGTGCTGCGGCGGTCTCGCCCGCGCCCCGGCACTCAACAGAAACGAGCGACCGGGATCGACCATGAACCGCCCCTTGATGGCAGAGCGCCCGATCAGCATCGGCGCCCCCATGTCGCCACGGTCGGTCAAGGTGACGAGCACCGGCCAGCTGCGGTTGCCGATCGCCAGCTCGGTTTCCACGACGCAACGCTCCTCGGTCACACCGCTTGAGTTCTTCACCCGCTTGACCCCGTGCAGCGGCAGCAGGCATCGGCGGGTGGCCTGGCTTTCTTCATCGATGACGGCATCGAACCGTACCCAGCGACGATTGTCCTCAGACAACGTCTCGATGTTGACCGCATGAAGCGCGGCGGTGCGCGCGCCGGTGTCGACCTTGGCGATCACCGGGCCGATGCCAAGTCCCGGCAGTCGCGCATATTCGCGCCAGCCGATGGTTCTGGCGACCGACCTGGTACGCGGTCTGACCGTACCCATTCACGTGTCCAGCCGGATGGTGTCGGTGATCTCGATCCCAAAACCGGACAGGCCGATGTAATGCCGGCTGGAGCTGGTCAGGAGCCGGATCGACTTGACCCCAAGGTCGCGCAGGATCTGCGCGCCCAGTCCGATGTCGCGCCACGCTCGGTCGCGCGCCACCGCCGGTCCGGCGACTTCGCGCTCCGGCTCGCCCAGCCTGGCGGGCGGCACGCCGGTGGCGCCCTCGCGCAGGTAGACCAGAATGCCGCTGCCCTCGCGCTCGAAGACGCCATAGACTTCGCTCAGGGTGCGGCGATCGCCGAAGACGTCGTCGACCAGATCCTCCCGGTGCAGTCGCACCGGAATGTCGTAGGCGCCGATGTTGCCAAACACCAGCGCCAGATGCTGCATTGGATCGAACGGCGTCGTGTAGGCGATGCCGCGGGCCTGTCCGATCGGGGTCGAAACCTCGAAGGTGGCGCGCGCCTCGACCAGCCGCTCGCGCGAGCGGCGAAAGGCGATCAAATCGGCGACCGAGACGACTTTCAGCTGGTGCTGGCGGGCAAAGGCGGTGACCTCGGAACCACGCTTGACCGTGCCATCGTCATTGACGAGCTCGGCGAGCACCCCGACCGCCGGCTCACCGGCCAGCCGCGCCAGATCGACGCCAGCCTCGGTATGGCCGGAGCGCATAAGCACGCCGCCCGACTTGGCGATCAGCGGAAACACGTGCCCCGGCCGGACGAAATCGTTGGCCTGCGCGGCGGCATTGGCTAGCGCCCGCACGGTCGCGGTGCGCTCCTTGGCCGAGATGCCGGTGGTCAATCCTTCCCGGTAATCGACCGAAATCGTAAAGGCGGTGCCCATGGGGGCATCGTTCAGCGCCACCATGGGGTCGAGCTTCAGCCGCCAGGCATCCTCCGACGTCATCGGCGCACACACGATGCCTGAGGTGTGGCGGATCATGAACGCCATCTGCTCAGGCGTGATGCGGCTGGCGGCGCCGATCAGATCGCCCTCGTTTTCCCGGTCATGGTCGTCCACCACCACCACGAGCTCGCCCCTGGCGACGGCCGCCATGGCCGCGACGGCCGCCTCGACGCTGTCGCGACCAAACTCGGGCGGCGCTTCCGGTTGCTCGGCGCTGAACGGCCCCGAGAAACTTTCCGGACGCACCTGATTGCCGGTCAGGCGCTGGATCTTCACCGCCAGGTCGAGAGACGGCATTTCACCGGCCAGAAGCTGCGACACCCGGCCCGGGCTGATGCCCAGGGCGCGGGCGATGTCCATCTTGCGGGTGCCGGACTGCTTGATCCACTGGTCGAGCGTCATCGGGCAATTATAGCGAGCCTAAAGCGTCCGGCCAATTTCTATTTAGCGGCGCTGTAGGGAAGGGTCGGCCCCGGATGTGCCCCCGGGGCCCCGCACCCGTTTGCTGCGACTAGCCGTCCTTTTGAGCGCTTTCGAAGAGGGTCTCGGCGTACTCCCAGTTCACCAGGTTGTCGAACCAAGCCTCCAGGTATTTCGGCCGCGCGTTGCGGTAGTCGATATAATAGGAGTGCTCCCAGACGTCGCAACCGAGGATCGGACTGGCGCCATGAACCAGCGGGTTTTCGCCGTTCGGCGTCTTCATGATGGTGAGCTTGCCGTCCTTGAACGCGATCCAGCACCAGCCCGAGCCGAACTG
>CAYWVA010000456.1:0-2470 GCA_964461545.1 uncultured Rhizobiaceae bacterium
CCGATCATCTCCGTCTCCAATCTCTCCAAGACCTATGCCACAGGCCTGCGGGCACTGATCGACGTCGATCTGAGTATCCGCCGCGGCGAGATCTTTGCCCTGCTGGGGCCGAACGGGGCCGGCAAGACCACGCTGATCAGCATCATCTGCGGGCTGGTGAAGCCGACCGCGGGCACTGTCACGGCCGACGGCTACGACGTCATCGCCCAGTACCGCCAGGCGCGATCGAGGATCGGCCTCGTTCCCCAGGAACTCACCACCGAGATGTTCGAAACCGTGTGGGCCACCGTCAGCTTCAGCCGCGGCCTGTTCGGCAAGCCGCCCAATCCCGCCCACATCGAGAAAGTCCTGAAAGACCTGACTTTGTGGAACAAGAAGGACACCAAGATCATGGCTCTGTCCGGCGGCATGAAGCGCCGGGTGCTGATCGCCAAGGCGCTGTCGCATGAACCGCAGATCCTTTTTCTCGACGAGCCGACGGCCGGCGTCGATGTCGAATTGCGGCGCGAGATGTGGCAGCTGGTGCGCAAGCTGCGCGAAAGTGGCGTGACCGTGATCCTGACCACCCACTACATCAAGGAGGCCGAGGAGATGGCCGACAGGATCGGGGTGATCAACAAGGGCGAGATCATCCTGGTGGAGGAAAAGGCCGAGCTCATGCGCATGCTCGGCCAGAAGCAGCTGATCCTGCATCTGCAAAAGCCGCTCGACCAGGTTCCGGCCGCCCTGTCGCCCCACCAGCTGGAGTTGGCCGCCGACGGCGCCGAGCTCATCTACACCTATGACACCCAGCGCGAGCGCACCGGCATCACCGCTCTGCTAAAGGACGTGCGCGAGGCGGGGATCCGGTTCAGCGATCTCGAGACGCGGCAAAGCTCGCTGGAGGACATCTTCGTCAGCCTGGTGAGGAAGCGGCCATGAACTTGCACGCCATCCGCGCCATATACCTGTTCGAGATGTCGCGCACCTGGCGCACGCTGCTGCAGAGCATCGTGTCTCCGGTGATCTCGACATCGCTCTATTTCGTGGTCTTCGGGGCCGCCATCGGGTCGCGCATCGAGCAGATCGAGGGGGTGAGCTACGGGGCCTTCATCGTGCCCGGGCTGATCATGCTGATGCTCCTCACCCACTCCATCTCCAATGCCGCCTTCGGCATCTATTTTCCGAAGTTCACCGGCGCCATCTACGAGCTTTTGTCGGCTCCCATCTCGCCCATCGAGATCGTCATCAGCTATGTCGGCGCCGCGGCGACGAAGTCGATGATCCTCGCCCTGATCATCCTGGCGACGGCCAACCTGTTCGTATCGCTGGAGATCGCCCATCCCTTGTGGATGGCTTTCTTCCTCGTCCTCACCGCGGTGACCTTCTCCCTGCTCGGCTTCATCGTCGGCATCTGGGCCGACAACTTCGAGAAGCTGCAGCTCGTGCCGCTCCTGGTCGTCACGCCGCTGGCCTTTCTCGGCGGCAGCTTCTACTCCATCGACATGCTGCCGCCGTTCTGGCAGACCGTCACGTTGTTCAATCCCGTAGTCTACCTGATCAGCGGTTTCCGCTGGAGCTTCTACGGCATCGCCGACGTCCACATCGCCGTCTCGGTCGCCATGTCGTTCCTGTTCCTGGGCGCATGCCTGGCCGTGGTCGGGTGGATCTTCAAGACCGGGTACCGCCTCCAGAGCTGAGAAGGAGACGTCCGTGATGCTGCACATCAGGCCGTGGACAGACGTGGCGCCGCAGCTGGTGGATGTTGCCACCGGCCGTTCGCCGGCCGACCTGGTGGTGCGCGACTGCCGGCTGGTCAACGTCTATTCCGGCGAGATCATCGCCCACACCGACGTGGCCGTCGCCGCCGGCCGCTTCGCCTATGTCGGCGCCGACGGCGCCCACACCATCGGCGAGGCCACCGAGGTGATCGAGGCGCAAGGCCGCTACATGGTGCCGGGCCTGTGCGACGGGCATATGCACGTGGAAAGCGGCATGATCACCGTCACCGAATTCTGCCGGGCGGTGATCCCCCACGGCACCACCTCGATGTTCATCGATCCGCACGAGATCGCCAACGTTCTGGGGCTCGCCGGCGTCCGCCTCATGCATGACGAGGCCGCGGCCGCCCCCATCGGCGTCTATGTGCAGATGCCAGCTTGCGTGCCGTCGGCGCCGGGCCTGGAGACCGCCGGGGCCGAACTGGGCCCCAAGGAGGTGGCAGAAGCCATGACCTGGCCCAACATCATCGGGCTTGGCGAGGTGATGAACTTTCCCGGCGTCATCGCCAACGACCCTCGGATGACCGGAGAGATCGCCGCCACGGTGCTGGCCGGCAAGACGGTCGGCGGCCATTACGCCTCGCCGAACCTGGGGCGCGAATTTCACGGCTACGTCGCCGGTGGGCCGTCCGACGACCATGAGGGCACCCGGCTTGAAGACGCCATATCCCGCGTCCGCCAGGGCATGCGCGCCATGCTGCGCCTCGGCT
>CAYWVA010000457.1:0-2459 GCA_964461545.1 uncultured Rhizobiaceae bacterium
TCGGGCGCGAGCCGGCGAGCCTCGCGCTCGCCTGGAGCATAGCACTGGTGTATCTCGCGGTGTTCCAGATCGCGGTGGCCGATCTCACCATCGACGGCGCCTGGCGCCCGTTCTCGACGGTCGTGGTGGCGAGCTGGGACAGCCTGCTGCTGCGCCAGCGGGCGCCGTTCCAGTTCGAGGCGGTGGCGATTCTGGAGGCGCCCGGACTGGTATGGCTGATCTCGCCGATGAACATCGCCATCGGCCTGGCGCTCGGCCTGCTCACCGGCCTCCAGATCGCGCTGGTGCGCATCGCCCGGCAGTGCGCCGTGGCCTGCGGCCTCAGCCCGGCCACCGGCCTGCTCGCCGGTCTGCCGGGGCTGCTCGCCGGCAGCGCCTGCTGCGCGCCGATCCTGTTCGTGCTGCTGGGCGTGCAGGTGACCGCGTCCCTGGTCACGCTGATGGGGCTGATGATCCCCGCAGCCTTCCTGTTCCTCCTGCTGGGCCTCGCGCTGACGCTGCGCGTCGCGGCCCGCCGCTGCGCCGAGGCCTACGCCTGACCCGATCCCGCTCGAAGCACCTGCGGGCTGCCCGGCGAGAAGCGCGCCGGTAATCCGGGCCTCCTCGTGAGTTCACCGTAAGAAATTTCACTCACGCTTCGCCTCAAGACCCACACACAGGCCCTGACTCCGAATGATCGCCATCAATGGACACGCTGTTCCAGCGTCGGTGTACAGACAATGGCAGAAAGGCAGTCATCCCATCTTCAAAGCAGATCTCGCACTTGAAGATGATTGTGCTGTCGTCGATGGCTGGTTTGATGCAGTGGCATTTCGCCGAACACTTCGATCACGGGCTCGACACGCCCGAGTCACAGGCGGGTGACCGTTCTTGATTGGAGCGCTGCTCCCAAGTCCCCTAGCCTTTCTGGCACGCCGCGGCCTTGCCCTGGTGCTGAGCCGCTCAGGCAATCAGCGCCAGTCCCGCGCCCCCTGCGGCCGCCAGAAGCACCACGGCCCACGGCGGCGCTTTCCAGGCCATCAGAGCAACGAAGCAGACGAGCGCGAGCGTGAAGTCGCGCAGGTCGCCGATGGCGCTGGTGAAGACGGGCGAATAGAGCGCTGCGCCAAGGATGCCGACAACAGCCGCATTCGCCCCTTGCATCAGTGACTGCGCGCGCGCCATCGTTCGGAATCGGTCCCAGAAGGGCAGAACGCCGATAAGGATCAGGAAGCCCGGCAGGAACACGGCGAGAAGCGCAACCATCGCCCCCGCGACGCCGTTAGGCTCCGGCCCGAGCACTGCCCCAAGATAGGCCGCGAAGGTGAAGAGCGGCCCGGGAACCGCCTGCGCTGCGCCGTAGCCGGCGAGAAATTGGTCCGATGTGACCCAGCCGGGCGCCACGACCTCGGCCTGCAGGAGCGGCAGGACAACGTGGCCACCACCGAACACCAGCGCGCCGGCGCGGTAGAAGCTGTCGATCACTGCCAGCGCCTGGCTCTGGCCCGCAATCAGCGGAAGCAGGAGGAGCAGCCCGAAAAAGGCGACAAGCGCTGCGGCCGCGACCCCGCGCGAAACCGGCGTCGTGACATGCCCACCGACAGGCGTTCCCGAACCACGTCCCAGCACGAGACCAACAAGCGCGCCCAGCAGGATCGCGCCGACCATCCCGAAAGCCCCCGGTACGGAAGCCAGCACCGCCACCGCGCCCACCGCAATCGCGGCCCGCTCCCGGTCGGGGCAGAGGTTTTTGGCCATGCCCCAGACGGCTTGTGCGACAATCGCCACCGCGACGATCTTGAGCCCGTCCAGGGCACCGGTTCCGATGTGACCCGAGATGGATGCCGCCGTCATTGCAAAGACCAGCAACACCAGCGCCGACGGTAGCGTGAAGGCGGTGAAGGCCGCGAGCGCCCCGAGCCAGCCCGCGCGCATCATTCCCAGAGCGAAACCGACCTGGCTCGAGGCCGGCCCGGGCAGGAACTGGCACAGCGCCACGAGATCAGCATAGGCGTGATCCGAGAGCCATCCTCGTCGCGTGACCAGCTCATCGCGGAAGTAGCCCAGATGCGCGATCGGCCCGCCGAAAGAGGTCAGGCCGAGCTTGAGAAAGGCTGAAAAGACCTCACCCGGAGTTCCTTGCGCTGGTCTCGTTTCGGCCGTGTCTGTCCTGTCCGTCATTCCGATCCTGCCTCGCCCTTTAGTTCCCGCAAACGAACCCGCGCGACCGCCAGCCCTTCGCGCCCCTTCTCGGTGATCGTGTAGAACTTGCGCGATGTACGTCCCTCGCGCTCAGTCTTGCTGGTCAGGTAGCCGTCCCGCTCCATCTTCGACAGCATCGGATACAGCGTTCCTGGCGACAGCCGGTAGCCGTGCCGCGCCAGCTCGTCGATCATCCACTGGCCATAAACCGGGTGCTGCGCCGCATGGTGCAGGATGTGCAACCGGACCAGCCCGGAGAGCAGGTCGTGGTGTTCCAT
>CAYWVA010000458.1:0-2450 GCA_964461545.1 uncultured Rhizobiaceae bacterium
GGGCTCCGTGGTGATACGACGTTCAGCTTTCGAGGTTCCTGGTGAGGCCGATGATCCGGCGGCGGTCGCGCTTGTCCGGCCGCGAGGGAGGTGGCTGGTTGCTGGCGAGATCCCGCCGCAGCCGGACCGCGGTTTCGCGCGCCGCAATACTGGCCTCGCTTTCCTCGTACAGCGCACGGGCAGCAGGGGCCGGCCCGCGCCGGGCCGCGAGCGCCAGCACATGCAGCTCGAAACGCTCATCGCCGCGCACGATTTCCAGCCGGTCGCCAGGCTTCACCGACTTCGCGGCCTTGACGCGTTGGCCATTGAGACGCACGTGGCCGCCTGCTACGGCCTGCTGGGCAAGTCCGCGGGTCTTGAAAAAACGCGCCGCCCACAGCCAGCGGTCCAGCCGGATGTCCACTTCCATGCGAGCAGTTTAGCGCAGCATGCTCGGGTTGGAGCGCCCGGCATTGCTATAATCCGCGCCTCGCCGCCGCAGGACCCCGCGATGAACCAGCCCCTATTGGACCGCCTTTCGACGGACTTGAGCGCCCTCCAGGAGGAGGGGCTCTATAAGTCCGAGCGCGTCATCGACTCGCCGCAGCAGGCGGCGATCAGCATGCAAGGCGGCCGCGAAGTGATCAACCTGTGCGCCAACAATTACCTCGGCCTCGCCAACCACCCGGAGCTGATCGCGGCAGCTCACGGGGCACTGGATCGCTACGGCTACGGCATGGCTTCGGTGCGCTTCATCTGCGGCACGCAGACGCCGCACAAGGAACTGGAACACCGCATCAGCGGTTTCCTCGGCATGGAGGACACGATTCTCTACCCCTCCTGCTTCGACGCCAACGGCGGCCTGTTCGAGACCCTGTTGGACGAGCAGGACGCCGTGATCAGCGACCAGTTGAACCATGCTTCGATCATCGACGGTATCCGGCTTTCCAAGGCGCAGCGCTTTCGCTATCGCCACAACGACATGGACGACCTGGAGGCCCGGCTCCAGGAAGCCGCCGGGGCTCGCACGCGTCTGATCGCCACCGACGGTGTGTTCTCCATGGACGGCACGATTGCGGAGCTGGGCAGTATCTGCGAGCTCGCGGATCACTACGACGCGATGTTGATGATCGATGACTGCCACGCGACCGGATTCCTCGGCGCCACCGGCCGCGGCACGCATGAGCGGCACGGCGTGCTCGGACGCGTCGATATCATCAGCGGCACGCTGGGCAAGGCGCTGGGAGGCGCATCGGGCGGATTCATCGCCGCGCGCGGACCCATCGTCGAGTGGTTGCGGCAGCGATCCCGTCCCTACCTGTTTTCGAATACCGTCGCGCCCGTGATTGCGGCGACCTCAATTCGCGTGCTCGATCTTCTGGAATCCGGCGCACAGTTGCGGCGCCAGCTATGGGACAACACGCATTTTTTCCGCCAGCGAATGGCAGCTCTGGGCTTCGACCTGAAGCCCGGCGCGCACCCGATCATCCCGGTCATGCTGGGGGATGCGAAACTCGCCACGGCCATGGCCAACCAGTTGCTGGAAGAAGGCGTGTACGTGATCGGCTTCTCCTTTCCCGTCGTCCCGCGTGGCGAAGCGCGCATCCGCACCCAGATGTCCGCCGGGCATACCATGTCGCACCTCGAGCGCGCGGTCGCTGCATTTGAGAAGGTCGGCCGGCAACTTGAGGTCATCCGCTGATGCGCGCACTCGTCAAGGCCAGGGCTGAACCGGGCATCTGGATGCAGGACATCAGGCGTCCCGAGCCTGGGCCAAACGACGTCCTCATCCGGGTCAGAAAGACGGCAATCTGCGGCACGGACATGCATATTTTCAACTGGGACGAATGGGCCGCGAAAACCATCCCGGTGCCGATGGCGGTAGGTCACGAGTTCGTCGGTGCAATTGAGGCCGTGGGCAGCGAAGTGCAGGGCCTGGTGCCCGGTGACCGGGTTTCCGGGGAAGGCCACCTCACCTGCGGGCACTGTCGCAACTGCCGGGCCGGCCGGCGCCACCTGTGCCGCAACACCGTCGGCGTCGGCGTCAACCGCCAGGGTTGTTTCGCGGAATATCTCTGCATCCCGGCGAGCAACGTTTTCAAGCTCCCCGAGGCCATCAGCGACGAGATCGCTGCCATTCTCGATCCACTCGGCAATGCCGTGCACACGGCCTTGTCCTTCGACCTGGTGGGCGAGGACGTACTCATCACCGGGGCCGGCCCCATCGGCATCATGGCGACTGCGATTGCGCGCCACGTGGGCGCCCGCCATGTGGTGGTCACCGACATCAACGACTATCGCCTCGATCTCGCCGCCACCATGGGCGCGACACGCACGGTCAATGTGACGCGGCAGAGGCTCGATGCGGTCATGCAGGAGCTCGAGATGCAGGAAGGCTTCGACGTCGGCCTCGAGATGTCGGGCAATCCGCAGGCTTTTCGCGACCTGCTGCGCACCATGCACCACGGCGG
>CAYWVA010000459.1:0-2444 GCA_964461545.1 uncultured Rhizobiaceae bacterium
CGGCACCTTGTCCCAGACCTCCCAGAACTTCGCCGACGGCAGCACGTTGATCCGGGTGTTGATCCCGGCTTCCTTCCACTGCTCGACCATGGCCTCGACAGAGGCGATCTCCCATGCCGGGTCGGGCTTGCAGGCGATCTCGAGGTTGATGCCGTTGGGATGGCCGGCATCGGCCAGAAGCTGCTTGGCCTTCTCGACATCGCGCTTGAAGAATGTCAGCTCCTTATAGTCCGGATGCACCGGGCAGACGTGATGATGCTCGGCCTCCGTGCCGAGATCGCCGGTGGCAATCTGCACCGTCTTCTGCTGGTCGGTGGCATAGCGCAGCGCCTGGCGAACCCGCGGGTCCTGAAATTCCGGGGCGTCCATGCGCATGCGCACCACCGCCGTGTTGGCGGTCACCACCTCATGGATGTGCACGTGCTCCATGGCCTTGAACAGCTGGTACTGCTCGACGTTGCCTTCATAATTGCCGTGCACCTGTCGCGACTGCAGCGCTGCCGCCTCGGCGGCGGGATTGTCGCCGAGATCGATGAAATGGACCTCGTCAAGAAAGGCTTCCCCATCGGGACGCCGCCGCAGCACCGCCCTGCGACCGACCTCGAGTTCGACCAGCTCAAACGGCATAACGCCGTTGGAGCCGACCTGGAAGAGGCCATTTTCTTCCGGATCGAGGATCTGCATGGGGTAGTGGAACAGATGCTCCGGTACCGCGACCTGCGGCTCCTGAAGGTTCATGACGAACGTCTTGTCGTCCTTGACCTCAAGGGCGTTGGCATCCCACAGCTCGGTGGTCATGACGGGGTTGCCGTCGGCGTCCTTCTGGCCGGTGTCGACTTCCTTGAGCATATAGCCCTTCATCAGACCGACGACCGATGAGCCGGTGTCCGGATCGAGGCAGCGCCCGATGTTCCAGGCGAAGTCTTCGGCCGTCAGCGGCCGGCCCGAATGCCACTTCATGTCGGCGACCGTGAAGGTCCAGGTCTTGAGGTCGTCAGAGGCTTCCCACCTTGAGCACAGATGCGGACGGGTGACGTTGTCGACCCCACTGCGCGTCACATAGCCCACCACCTGGCGACTGACGTTGGAGTCGTAAACCCACGAATAGGTATGCGGCGAGTCAAGCTTCGGAACCCGCATCGAGAGCATCAGTGTGCCGCCCCGGGGTATGTCCTGGGCGCGGGCCGGCGGTGCGATCGGTTGGCCGGTGATCTTGCCGGCCCACATGTACGCCGCGCCGGACGACATGCCGAGCAGCGCCGAATAACGAATGAACTCCCGCCGAGAGATCTTGCTGTCGGCAAGGTATTGCTTGAGTTTTGGAATCCAGATGTTTTCTCGTTCAGACATGGGGCGCTTCCCTCCCTGGGATGATTATCAGAGTCCAGTGCCAACGGGCGCTGTCGTCCAGGCACAACTTATCACCGTCGCGGCTCATTATGCAAACAATGAGCCATGCCGCGCCGGAGACCGGAACGGTTTTCCAGTAGGCTACCAGGATAATCCCTGCCGGCGCCGGGGCTGCGGCCTGCAATCGGCATGATCGTGGCCGATTGCGACACGTGGCGTCGGCCTTTTGCGGGATTACGACACGCTGTCCGGCAGAACTTCCCGGCGTCGGGCCATGAAGTCGTTCAGCGCCTCGTCGATAGCGGCGTCGAGCGGCGGGGCCTCGTAGTCGCGCAGCTGTTGTTTCCATATGGCGTTGGCGCGCTCTGCCGCATCCATGCCGCCGGCATCGCGCCATTGCTCGAATGAGTTGTTGTCGGCGACCGTCGAACGCCAGAAGGCATTCTCGAAGTTCGCCTGGGTGTGACTGCAGCCGAGGAAGTGGCTGCCGGGTCCGACCTCGCGAATGGCGTCGAGCGCCTGTGCATCCGGCGACAGATCGACGCCCTCGGCGAATCTCTGGAACATGGTGAGCTGATCGGCGTCGATAATGAACTTTTCGTAGCCCGAAACCAGGCCGCCCTCGAGCCAGCCTGCCGCGTGCAGCACGAAGTTGACGCCCCCGAGGAGGGTCGGCCACAGCGTGTTGGCGCTTTCATGCGCCGCCTGGGCGTCGGGCAGCTTGGAGGCGCACAACGCGCCGCCCGAGCGGAACGGGATGCCCAGCCGCCGGGCCAGCTGGGCGGCGCCGGCCAGCACAAACGCCGGCTCGGGAGTGCCGAATGTCGGGGCCCCCGACTGCATCGAAATCGAGCTCGCGAAGGTGCCGAACACCACCGGGGCGCCTGGCCGGCACAATTGCGCGAAGGCCATGCCGACCGACGCCTCGGCCAGAACCTGGGTGAGGGTGCCGACCGCGGTCACCGGCGACATGGCGCCCGACAGGATGAAGGGAGAGACCACGGTCGCCTGCCCGGCCCGGGCATAGACCTTGAGCGCACCGATCATGGTGGAATCGAACACCAGCGGCGAATTGGCGTTGATCAGGTTGATGA
>CAYWVA010000460.1:0-2438 GCA_964461545.1 uncultured Rhizobiaceae bacterium
AACGTGTTCGAGATCCTGCCGCGCATGAAAAAGGCCCGGCCCGGTCTGCCCATCATTGTCATGAGTGCCAAGAACACCATCATGACGGCCATCACCGCGGCTGAGCGTGGCGCCTACGACTACCTGCCCAAGCCATTCGATCTCAATGAATTGCTCGGGCTTGCTGCCAAAGCTATCGAACACAGCCAACGGCCCGCGCCTGCCGCGGCAACCGGCAGCGCCACCGAAGCGCTGCCGATCATCGGCCGCTCGCCGGCGATGCAGGACATCTATCGCATCATTGCCCGCCTGACCCAGACCGACCTCACCGTTATGATCAGTGGCGAATCCGGCACCGGCAAGGAACTGGTGGCTAGGGCGCTGCACGAGTTCGGCCGCCGCCGAAAAGGTCCGTTCGTCGCCGTCAACATGGCGGCCATCCCCCGCGAACTCATCGAGTCGGAGCTTTTTGGGCACGAGAAGGGGGCGTTCACCGGCGCTGCCCAGCGCTTCGCCGGCCGCTTCGAGCAGGCCCAGGGCGGAACCTTGTTCCTGGACGAGATCGGCGACATGCCGATGGAGGCCCAGACCCGGCTGTTGCGGGTGCTGCAGCAGGGCGAGTACATGACGGTTGGTGGGCGTACGCCGCTGAAGGCCGACGTCCGAATCATCGCCGCGACCCACCGCGACCTGCGCCAGCTCATCGCCCAGGGCCTGTTCCGCGAGGATCTGTATTACCGGCTCAATGTCGTGCCGGTGCGATTGCCACCGCTGCGCGAGCGTTTAGACGACATCGAGGACCTGATCAGCCATTTCCTTACCCGTTGCGAGAACGAGGGTTTGGCGCGCAAAAGGTTGACGCGCGAAGCACTCGAACGTCTGCGCCGCTATCGCTGGCCGGGCAATGTGCGAGAGCTCGAGAACCTGGTGCGGCGCATCGCCGCGATCCATGTCGACGAAACCATCAGCGCCGAACTCATCGAGCGGGAACTGGACAACGCCACCCCGCCGGCGGGCGACATCGACACCGACGAAGCCCTACCGCTGTCGCAGTTCACCACCCGGTTTCTGGAGCGGCATTTTGCCGGTTTCGCCCCCGGCTTGCCGCCTGGCGGGCTTTACCAGCGCATCCTGCGCGAGGTCGAAGGTCCGCTGATCAGTGCGGCCCTGGCAGCGACCGGCGCAAATCAGCTGCGCGCCGCTGAACTCCTGGGGATCAACCGCAACACCTTGCGGGCGCGCATCCGCGAGCTTGGGCTCCCGGTCGCCCGCTCCGCGCGAAGCGTATGATCCCACTCCCGAATCCGAGGAACGGGAGCACCTGTAGCGCCGATGCAACAACGGTGTTGATTTTCGGCAACAGTCTGATCATAGTGCTGGCGGGGTAGGGGTGGCGCAACCGGCGCAAGAGGGGAACGCTCGAGGCGCAAAGCTGAAGAGCTTGGACGGGCTTCATGCCCGGGCCACCGATACCGTATGGCAGCAGCAAGCGACAGTGCAGGCGACGTCCTGACCATTCACCCGGCGCCGGGCCACCCGGACGAGGCGCCCGAGCCCCGGCTGTGGCTGCGCCGTGGGTTCGCTGCCAATCTCAGCTTGATGGTGGTCATCCTGGCCATTCTGACCGGGTTGGCGACCTACGTCATCCTGACCGGCCTGACGCCGATTCAGCCGACCCGCAATCTCATCATCGCGCTGCTTGGCGTCAATTCGCTGCTGATTGCCACCATGGCGGTGATCATCGGCTGGCAGGTGTGGCGCCTGCTGGTGGCGCGGCGCCAGCGCATAGCCGGTGCGGGCTTGCATCTGCGCCTGGTGGGTCTGCTCAGCCTCTCGGCGGTCCTGCCGGCGCTGATCGTGGCGGTGTTTGCCACGGTAACGCTCAATCGCGGACTCGACGCCTGGTTTTCCGAACGCACCCAGTCGATCGTCGAGACCTCGGTCAGAGTGGCGCTGTCTTACATCGAAGAGCAGGGCGACCTGGCGCGTAGCGACGTGGAGGCGATGGCGGCCAATCTCTCGATACAAGCCGAGCTGTTCGAGTCCGATCGGCAGCTTTTCATCCGCCGGCTGGCCACATTTGCCGCCATGCGGGGGGTGCACGGAGCGTTTCTGATCGATGCCGAACGCAAGCGTGTAGAGGCCAACATCACCGCCAATGACAGCGTCGTGTTCAGGGCGCCGGACGAGGAGCACCTGAACGCCGCCGCCGATGGCGAGGTGGTCGTGGTCGGCCCCGGCGATGGCAATGTCATCCGCGGCCTTGCCCGGGTGGAGGGGCTGCAGGACCGCTTCATCTACATTTATCGGCTGGTCAATCCCGAACTGGTGGAACAGCTCGCCAAGGCGCGCGACCAGAAGTCCGAATACGACCAGATGCTCGAACAGCGGGCCGGCATCCAGCTCACCTTCGCGCTGATGTATGCCGGTGTTACCTTTGTCTTCCTGCTGGCCGCGGT
>CAYWVA010000461.1:0-2437 GCA_964461545.1 uncultured Rhizobiaceae bacterium
TTGCGTGCCGCATATCGAGCGTCGCGGGCAGCCTTTTGCTCGACAGCCAATGCCGCCTCACGGTCAGCCTGTTCGACCAACTTTGCGGCTGCGGCCGCCTCGGCTTCGCGGCGCGTCTGCGCTGCCAGTTCCGCCTCACGGGCCGCCTGCTCAGCCAGTTCGGCCGCGTGGGCCTCCTTGGCGGCCCGGCGCTCGGCAATGCGCATCTGGCGCGCCTCGTCTGCCGCACGTCTGGCCGCTTGGCGTTGTGCAACGGTGGGATCTTCGGCAGCGGCGCGAAATCTCTCCAGCATCGCCTTCTTCGCCGAGGCGGCGCTGCTTTGACGCTGCTGGAAATCAGGGTCTTTGTAGGTGCTCATTCTATCTCCCATTTTCGGCCGCGTTGTTAGCAGCCGACCCGCGGCGCGACAAGGGACCTCGGCGCTATGATTTGCCGCCGCAGCTTCCTGCACCGGGTGTTGCAAACTCATGGTGGCCATACCAGCACGATCATCGGAACCGCAACCACGACGATGATAGCCTCCAACGGCAAGCCCATGCGCCAGTAGTCGCCGAAGCGATAGCCGCCCGGCGCCATCACCAAGGTATTGGACTGGTGGCCGATCGGGGTCAGGAAGGCGCAAGATGCCCCTACTGCGACGGCCATCAGGAACGGGTCCGGACTCGCTTCCAGGCGCTGTGCGACCGAAATGGCGATCGGGGCCATAAGCACTGCAGTGGCGTTGTTGTTGATGGCATCGGACATGAACATGGTGGCGACCAAGAGCAGCGCGATCATCCACAGCGGCGCGAAGTCGCGGCCGAGCGCGACCATGCCATCGGCGACAAGGGCTGCAGCGCCGGTGGTCTCCATAGCCGTGCCGACCGGGATCATGGCGCCGAGCAGCACGATCACCGGCCAGTCGATGCTGTCATACAGTTCGCCGGCGCGCACAATGCCGGCGACCACCACCACGGTCGCAGCGGCGGCAAAGGCCACGTGCACGGGCAGGAAACCCGCGAGCGTGGCAACGATGGCGAGCGCAAAGATGCCGCCGGCCGATACGAGGCGGCGTGGCCGGCCGATCTGCAAGGAGCGCTCGGCCAGCGGCAGGCAGCCGAAATCGGCCAGGCTGTCGTTCATAGTCTCCGCTGGTCCCTGGAGGAGCAGCACGTCGCCGACCTGGAGGCGGGTGTCAGCCACGCGTTTGCGAATGCGCTTGCCGTGGCGGGCGATGGCGAGCAGGTTGATGCCATGCCCCCGGCGCAGACGTACCGATGTTGGCGTCTTGCCGGCAAGCGGTGAACCGGGCTTGATGACGGCCTCCACCACTTGCACGTCCTCCGAACTCAGTTGGTCGATGCTGAGGCCCTCACCGCCCAACAGCTTGAGGCCGGCCACGTCAATGAGGTCCTTGATCGCATCCGGTTCCCCCTCGACGATCAGCACGTCGCGGGCCTTCACCCGCTCCGTCGGAGGCGGCACCATGCGCCGCGTCTTGCCGCGCACCAGCCCGGCGATGCGCACCTGGTTCTCGCCCAGTCCTTCAATTTCGGCCAGGCTCTTGCCCCACGCCTTGGAGTCCTTCACCACCCGCGCCTCTGTGATATAGTCGCCGATGTCGAGCGCATCATCGCTGACGCCGCGGCGGTCGGCTGGCAACAGGCGCAAGCCGAACAGCACAATGAAGATAAGTCCGGCGATGGCCACCGCGCCGCCGACCGGCGCGAAGTCGAACATGCCGAACGGTTCGCCGACCTCGCGGGCGCGGAACGTGGCAATGATCAGGTTGGGCGGCGTGCCGATGAGCGTCACCATGCCCCCCAGTAGCGAGGCAAAGGCCAGCGGCATCAGCGACCTGGCCGGAGGATAGCCGCCGCGATAGGCATTGCGCATGGCTACCGGCAGCATCAGTGCTAGCGCGCCGACATTGTTCATGAAGCCGGACAGGAGCGCGATTAGCCCCGCTTGTGCCCCGATCTGCACGGTATCGTGACCGCGCAGCGGCGCCAGCAAGCGGACCACGACATCGACGATACCGGCGTTTTGCAGCGCGCGGCTCAATACTAGGACCGCCGCGACCGTGATCACCGCCGGATGAGCGAAGCCGACAAAGGCCTGGTCGAATGGAACCAAGCCGGCGAGCACCACGATGAGGAGCGCCACCATCGCCACGACGTCATGGCGCAAGCGCCCCCATAAAAACAGGGCGAATGCGATGATGAGGGTGACGAACGCGATTGTCTGGTCGAGGATCACTGGCATGAATGAGGCCCGCGGCCACCGCGCTCGGCGGCTTGCAGATGCATCTCACAGGCCTCTCGTCTTCGAGGCCCTAGGGGATGAAGGTGACCTGGTACGGCAAGCGGTTCGGCGCTAGCGCTTGAGGACCTTGTTGACGGCGTCGTGGAACCTGGACCACGCCTGTTCCATCCCGGACCTCATGTCCTGCCAGGC
>CAYWVA010000462.1:0-2419 GCA_964461545.1 uncultured Rhizobiaceae bacterium
GGGTTGATTCGGCGGAGGCGGGCATGGCGGGGCGGCAGGCTGGGTTCTGGGATGTGGAGGAGCGGCTGCGGGAGCTGTCGGCGCAGGGCGATCCGCTGGAGAAGCTCGCAGCGACCGTCGACTTTGAGATGTTCCGGGGCGATCTGACCGCCGCCCTCGGACCGCGTGATCCGGCCAGGGGCGGACGGCCGGGCTTCGATCCTGTGCTGAAGTTCCGGATGCTGGTGCTGCAGGCGCTGCACGGCCTGTCGCTGGAGCAGAGCGAGTATCTGGTGCGCGACCGGCTGAGCTGGATGCGGTTCTGCGGGCTCGGCCCGGGCGACCCGGTGCCGGATGCGAACACGCTGTGGGACTTTCGCGAGGCGCTGATCGCTGCCGATGCGCTCGAGGCGCTGTTCGTCCGGCTCGACCAGGCGATCACCGCGGCCGGCTATTTGCCGATGTCGGGCCAGATCGTCGATGCCACGCTGGTGGCCGCGCCGCGCCAGCGCAACACGGATGGGGAGAAGGCGGCAATCAGGGCCGGCAAGACGGCCGACGAGATCTGGCCGGACAAGCCCGCCAGGGCCCGGCAGAAGGATGTCGAGGCGCGCTGGACGGTCAAGGTCTCGAAGGCCAAACCGGCGGCCGACGGCATGCTGCAGACCGACATCGCGATCCCCGTGTTCGGCTACAAGAGCCACATCTCGATCGACCGCCGGCACGGCATCATCCGCCGCCAGACGGTGACCGACGCGGCCGCCTATGACGGCGCCCGGCTGCGCGAGGGGCTGATCGATCCGAACAACACCGCTTCAGACGTCTGGGCCGACAGCGCCTACCGCTCCACGGAGAACGAGCGGTATCTGGCGCGCCTCGGCAAGACGAGCCGCATCCACCGCCGCAAGCCAAGGGGCAAGCCGATGCCGAAGCGGACAGCCAAGGCGAATGCCGCCAAGTCGGCGGTGCGGGCCCGGGTCGAGCACCCCTTCGCCCACCAGAAGGGCCCGATGGGACTGTTCATCCGGACCATCGGGTTGGCCCGCGCCAAGGCGACGGTCATGCTCGCCAATATCGCCTACAATCTATGGACGCCTCCCGCCGCAAGGTGCTTTGCTGGGGTCGGCAGCATCGGATGCGTAAATCTATCCGGCCTGATGCTGGAGCGATCACGCTCCCGGCCTTGATGGGAGTCCGCCGCCTCTGACCTCATAACATGATCGGCCGCTTGGGCCTTGTAGGCGAGCAGGTTCAGAGAATGCGGTCCGTACCGACGAGCCATCAACGTTCACCTCGCATACGCGACTGCGCCGTCCGGCGTCAGCCTATCAAGCAGCCCTGTAGACCTCCTGGCGCTGCAGCAATGCCCAGGCGATCCGCGCCGTCTTGTTGGCCAGAGCCACAACAGCTCGATTGAACCCACGCCGGGCAACCAACGCCTTCAGCCACTCCGCACGGACATCATCTCGGCCCAATAGGCGAATGGCAGCGGAACGAGCGCCATGGATCATCTGGCGGCGCAGATAATGGTTGGCGCGCCGTCCAATTCCGGCCAGCCGCGGCTTGCCTCCTGTTGTGTGCTGACGTGGTACGAGCCCGATCCAGGCGGCGAGCTCTCGCCCGCTTCGGAAATGCCGCCCATCATCGATGCTCGCCACAAGGGCGGTTGCAATGATGGGACCCACTCCGGGCAGCGTCGCCAGGCGTCGGCTTGCGTGGTCCTCTCGGCAGATTGCGATGATACGCTCGTCGAGCGCTTTGACCCGGCCGTCCAGATCACGCAACTGGTCGAGGAGCTCAGAGAATAGCTCGCGAGCGAGATCGGATAGCGATGCATCAGCGATGGCTTCCGGTGCCTGTGCGGTGAACCGGGAAGCTCCTTTCGCTATGACGATTCCGTACTCGGCGAGGAGGCCCCGGGTCTGGTTGATCAACGACGTACGCTGGCAGACCAAGCGTTCACGGACCCGGTGTAAGGCTTGGAGATCCTGCTGAGCGATCGACTTCACAGGTACGAAGCGCATTGTCGGGCGGGTTGCGGCCTCGTAAATCGCCTCGGCGTCAACAGCATCGTTCTTCGATCCCCGAACGAACGGTTTGACGAACCGGGGGTGGATGAGGTGCACGCGGTAGCCCGTCTCGAGAAAGCGTCGCCCCCAGTAGTGTGCGCTGGGGCAGGCCTCCATGGCGATGGCCACGGGTTCGAGCTCACGGAGGGCATCGAACAGCTTGCCCCGGCTGAGCTTTTTCGACAGGACGCAGCCGTCGCTGTCGACCCCATGTAAATGAAAGGACTGCTTCCCTAGATCGATCGCCACAAGCTCAAACGACATGCTTCCCTCCTCCGGTTGGCCACCCATCGTGGCCAGGAAGCGGGAGGCGTCCATCCCATAACATGAAACGATGGTGCTGGCTCGACAGGCGAAGTGCGCCCGCGTGA
>CAYWVA010000463.1:0-2392 GCA_964461545.1 uncultured Rhizobiaceae bacterium
GCCGCACAAGAGCTTGGCGTGAGTCGTTCGGCCCTCTATCGGCGCATGGAGAAATACGGCCTGTGAGCCGGCGGCGCACGTTGCGTTCGCAGAACCGCCTGCTGCTCCTCGTCCTGGTCGCGATCGGCCCTGCATGGCTGACGGCGGCGTGGTTCCTGTGGCGCTGGGATGCGGACCCCGCGGCGCGCTGGGCCCTTTTGATCATGATTTCCGTATTTGCGGTCGGTGGAGCACTGGCTGCCCGGCAAAGCATGATTCATCCATTGCAGTCGCTTGCAAACCTGCTCGAAGCGTTACGCGAGGGCGACTATTCACTGCGCGGCCGCAATGTGGATCCCGAGGACGCGGTGGGCGAAGTCATGGTCGAAGTGAATTCCTTGAGCCAGACGCTGCATCACCAGCGCCTCCAGGCGCTCGAGGCCGGCGTGTTGCTGCAGAAGGTGATCGCCGAGGTGGACCTGGCCGTGTTCGCCTTCGATGCCGAGCGGCACCTGCGGCTGGTGAACCGCGCGGGCGAAGCCCTGCTTTCCGCCCGAGCTGCCACGCTGGTTGGCCGGCATGCCGGCGAACTCGGCCTTGAAGCGATGCTCGACGAGGTCTCTGGGCGGATCATTTCGCATGTATTTCCCGGCGGCGCGGGTCGCTGGGAGATCCGCCGTCGCAGTTTTCGCGAGGGCGGGCGGCCCCATGAACTGCTGGTGATTTCCGAACTGAGCCGCGCGCTGCGCGAGGAGGAACGCCAGGCCTGGCAGCGACTGGTGCGGGTCATCGGCCATGAGCTGAACAATTCGCTGGCGCCGATCAAGTCGATGGCCGGCACGCTGCAGCGCCTGATCGGCCGTGAGACGCTGGCCGAGGACTGGCGCGACGACGCGAAATCCGGGCTGGCCGTGATTCATGATCGGGCGGATTCGCTGGGCCGTTTCATGGGCGCCTATGCCCGGCTGGCCAGGTTGCCGCCGCCCAACCGCCGGCGGGTAGACTTTCCCGCCTTGCTGCGCCGGGTCGCCTCCTTGCAAGGGGGGATTGTCGAAGTGGAAGCGGGGCCGAATGTGGCGCTGGAGGCCGATGCGGATCAGCTCGAGCAGGTGTTGATCAACCTGATCAAGAATGCCGTCGAGGCAGCCGGAGAACTCGGCAGCGTGCGCGCCCGTTGGCGCACGCCCAACGGCGAGCTCAAGGTGGAAATCGAGGACGACGGCCCCGGCCTCGCACGCACGGACAATCTCTGGGTGCCGTTCTTCACCACCAAGCCGGGCGGTACCGGCATCGGGCTGGTGTTGAGCCGCGAGATCATCGAGAACCACGGCGGGACTGTGTCGTTGGAAAATCGCGCCAGCGCGCGCGGCTGCATCGCGCGCATCGCGCTGCCGCTTTAGGATTTAAAGCTGCCCGGCGAGAACCTGAGCGAGGAGATCGGGATCGACCGGTTTTGTCAGGTGCGTGTCAAAACCCGCCTCGTGGGCCTGTTGCTTGTCGCGCTCCTGTCCCCAGCCGGTCATCGCAACCAGCCGGATGCCCCGACCCCATGGCTCGAGGCGAATCTGTCGCGCCACTTCGTAGCCATTCATGCCCGGCATGCCGATGTCCAGCAGCGCCACATCCGGCCTGAGCTGCCGCACCATTTCCAGCGCCTCGGCGCCGTCCGCCGCCGTCTGCACGAGGTAGCCCTTCATGCGCAGCAACTGCGCCACGGCTTCGAGCGCGTCGCCATTGTCGTCGGCGGCGACAATTCGCTGCGGGGAGAGCGGCGGCTGCGTTGGCGAAGGATGGCCGGCCTCGCGGCCGGCAGGGGCTTCAGGCGCAACGCCTGCGGCCATTGGCATGCGGACGAGAAACTCGCTGCCTTTGCCCGGTCCGCCGCTCCTGGCTTCAACCGTGCCTCCATGCAGGCTGACGATTGACCTGACTAGCGAGAGCCCGATTCCGAGTCCGCCGGCCTGGTGACTGCCCGGGCCGCTGATCTGTGCAAACATGTCAAAAATGCGCGGCAGCTCTTCACGCGGCATGCCGATGCCCGTATCTGACACGCGTACCATCCCTTGGTTGCCGTCCGCCTCGATGCTCACGCGTATCCTGCCGCCGCGATTCGTGAACTTGCAGGCGTTATTCAGCAAATTGGTAATGACCTGCTCGAATCGCACCGGGTCGGCATGGACCGACACCGGTCGCTCCGGCAGCGATACGGTGACGCTGAGACCCTTGTCCGCAAACAGCGCACCGGAAGTCTGCAGCACATGGTGGACCACTTCCGCGACATCCAGGTTCGACTTCTTGAGCTCGATCATGCCGCGCGAAATGCGGCTCACATCCAGCAGGTCATCGATGAGGCGCACCAGCTGCGCCGACTGCCGCTCGATAATCGCCATCATGTCGACCATCTGGGCATCGC
>CAYWVA010000464.1:0-2390 GCA_964461545.1 uncultured Rhizobiaceae bacterium
CGGCGGCGGCCAGCTTGGACGCATGCTCGCCATTGCCGCCGCCCAACTCGGGTTTCGCTGCCACGTATATGCACCGCCCGGCGACAACCCGGCGTTTCACGTCGCCGCGGCCCACACAGCGGCCCGTTACGACGATGACGCTGCGCTGGAGCGCTTCGCCGCTGCTGCCGATGTCGTGACCTTCGAATTCGAGAACGTGCCGGTTGCGGCGCTCGATCGCCTTGTGGACCTCGTGCCCGTGGCGCCGGGACGGGAAGCCCTGCATGTCACCCAGGATCGCCTGACCGAAAAGCAGTTCGTCGCCGGCCTCGGGATCGCCGTGGCGCCCTTTGCAGCCGTCTCCGGGCCGGATGACGAGGCGCTGGCCCGCATCGGCACCCCGGCGGTGCTCAAGACCCGCCGGCTCGGCTATGACGGCAAGGGGCAAGTGCGCATCGCCACGCTCGAGGAGGCCGCCGCGGCGCTCGCGGCGTTTTCCGGACAGCCTGCCATACTTGAGCGCCATGTCGCCTTTGAGCGTGAGGTGTCGGTCATTGCGGCGCGCCGGCACGACGGCGCCATGGCCGTCTACGACACCACCGAGAACCGCCACGTCGATCAGATCCTTCGCTCCTCGCGTGTGCCTGCAGCCCTTGGCCCGGCCCTCGATGCGCAAGCCAGGGAGATCGCCCGGCGCATCGCCACCGGTCTCGATTATGTGGGCGTGCTGGCGGTTGAACTGTTCGTGGACGGCGCCACCTTGATGGTCAACGAGATCGCGCCCAGGGTGCACAATTCCGGCCACTGGACCCTTGACGCCTGCGCCACAAGCCAGTTCGAGCAGCACATTCGCGCCATCGCCGGATGGCCGCTTGGCGACCCGTCGCGCCACAGCGATGCCGTGATGGTCAACCTGCTCGGCGAAGAAGTAGGCGCCTGGCGAAGCCTGGCGGGCGAGCCGCGCACCTGCATTCACATCTATGGCAAGGCCGAGGCCCGCCAAGGGCGCAAGATGGGCCACGTCACCCGCCTGGAGCCGCTGGGCGGGAGCGGCGGCGCGGCGACATGACAGGCGCCAGGCATCGATCCTCTCGACAGCGCAAAACCGATCTGTTACACCCCGCGCCAGCTTCGGGACGGGCCGGCTCGTCCCGGCGGTCATGTCTACCTCGAGACAGGGGTGGCAAGGCCGCTCGTCACATCCGATCGAACAACCACGGAACCCAGCACGTGCAGGTCATTGTACGGGACAACAATGTCGACCAGGCGCTCAAGGCGCTGAAAAAGAAGATGCAGCGCGAAGGCATCTTTCGTGAGATGAAGCTTCGCGGCCACTATGAAAAGCCCTCCGAGCGGCGCGCCCGCCAGAAGGCTGAGGCGATCCGCCGGGCCCGCAAGCTGGCCCGTAAACGGGCCCAGCGCGAAGGACTGTCGGCGGTGGCCCGGCACGCCTAGGCGCTCGTCGGCGGCACTCAGCCGGCCAGGCGCTGCAGCTCCTCAACAATGGCACCGCCCATCTCGGCGGTGCCGACTTCGACCATGCCGTCTTGCATGATATCGGCTGTGCGCAGGCCCTTCGCCAGGCTCGCCGCGATCGCCTGATCCAGCCGCTCCGCCCATTCTCCCAGGGCGAAGGAATAGCGCAGCGCCATGCCGAACGAGGCGATCATGGCGATCGGGTTGGCGATTGACCTGCCGGCGATGTCGGGGGCCGAGCCGTGCACCGGCTCATACAGCGCCTTGCGCCGCCCGGTCCGTTCATCGGCAGCCCCGAGAGAGGCTGAAGGCAGCATGCCGAGCGAGCCCGTCAGCATGGCCGCGACATCGGACAGGATGTCACCGAACAAATTGTCGGTGACGATGACGTCGAACTGCTTGGGCCGGCGCACCAGCTGCATGGCGCAGTTGTCGGCCAGAATGTGATTGAGTTCGACGTCTGAGTAGGCTTCGCGGTGCACCCGGCTCACCACCTCGTGCCACAACACACCCGACTTCATGACATTGCGCTTTTCCGCCGAATGCACCCGGTTGTGCCGGGCCTTGGCGAGCTCGAAGGCGACACGCGACACCCGCTCGATCTCGTAGGTGTCATAAACCTGGGTATCGATGGCGCGCTTCTGGCCGTTGCCGAGGTCGGTGATGGTCTTGGGCTCGCCGAAATAGACCCCGCCGGTGAGCTCGCGCACGATCAGGATATCCAGTCCCTCGACCAGCTCGCGCTTGAGCGCCGAGGCCTCGGCCAGGGCCGGGTAGCAGATGGCGGGACGCAGGTTGGCATAAAGGGCGAGATCCTTTCTCAGGCGCAATAGCCCGGCTTCGGGCCGCTGCTCATAGGCAACCCCGTCCCACTTCGGCCCGCCGACGGCGCCGAACATGACCGCATCGGCGGCCTCGGCGCGCGCCATGTCGGC
>CAYWVA010000465.1:0-2385 GCA_964461545.1 uncultured Rhizobiaceae bacterium
CTGGTGCGCAACCGGCTGGGGCCCACCGGCCAGCTCATCCTTGAACTGTGGTGCCTCACCCTGGCCTCGCTGTTCACCAGCTTTCTTGCCTTCTACCTGGTGCGCATGGCCTGGGTGTCGTGGACCTTCCAGGAGAGGAGCGAAGGCGGCGCCGCCACGCTTCTGTGGATCCCCCAGTCAACGGTCGCCATCGGCGCCACGGTGATGGCGATTGCCGCCGTTCATACCCTTGTCCTCACACTCGTCAGGCGCGAACCGGACGCCGCTTTGGGCAGCCGGGCCGAAACCCGGACGGAATAAGTCGGTGGACGAACTCGGCCTCACCCTCATTTTCATGGCCATTCTGGTGCTGTTTCTGGCCACCGGCCTGTGGGTGGCGCTGTCGCTCATCGGCGTCGCGGCGGTGGGCATGTTCCTGTTCACCGCCCGTCCGGTGGGCGACGCCATGGCCACCGTCATCTGGTCGGCGAGTTCGAGCTGGACGCTGACCGCCCTGCCGCTGTTCATCTGGATGGGCGAAATCCTGTTCCGCACCCGGCTGTCGGAATACCTGTTCCGAGGCCTGACGCCATGGCTCCAGCCGCTACCCGGCGGCATGCTGCACGTCAACGTGGCGGGCTCGGCACTGTTTGCCGCCATCTGCGGGTCGTCGGCCGCCACCGTGCTCACCGTCGGCAAGATGTCGATTCCGGAACTGTTGCGGCGCAACTATCCGCCCAACATGGTGATCGGCACGCTGGCCGGCGCCGGCACCCTGGGGCTGCTCATCCCGCCCTCGATCATCCTCATCATCTACGGCGTATCGGTCAATGAATCGATCGCCAAGCTGTTCATCGCCGGCATCCTGCCAGGCCTTATGCTGGCTGCGCTGTTCATGGGCTACATCGCGGTGTGGGATCTGGTCACCCGCCAGTCTCGTGCAGAGCGCGAGTCCTACCTGTGGCGTGACAGGATCGTGGCGCTTCGGCTGATCCTGCCCATCCTGTTGCTGATCCTGGCGGTCATGGGCTCGATCTACCTGGGCTATGCCACCGCCACCGAGGCGGCTGTCGTCGGGGTCATCGGCTCGCTCGTCATTTCCTGGTCGCAAGGTGCGCTCAACTGGGAAAACTTCGTCGCTTCGCTGCTCGGCGCCACGCGCACCTCGGCGATGATCGCCTTCATCCTGGCGGGTTCAGCCTTTCTCACCCTTGCCATGGGCTTCACCGGCCTTCCCCGGGCGGTCGCCGTCTACATCGCCTCACTCGAGCTTTCGCCCGCCATGCTGATCGCGGCATTGACAGTGTTCTACATCATCCTCGGCTGCTTCCTCGACGGCATCTCGGCCATCGTGCTGACCATGGCGGTGGTCGAGCCGATCGCCCGCATGGCCGGCTTCGACATGATCTGGTTCGGCATCTTCCTCACCATGGTGGTCGAGATCGCCCAGATCACCCCGCCGATCGGCTTCAACCTGTTCGTGCTTCAGGGCATGACCGGGCGCGACATGGATTTCATCGCCTGGTCGGCGTTTCCGATGTTCCTGCTCATGCTTGTGGCGGTGCTGCTCATTGCGGTGTTCCCCGAGATCGCCACCTTTCTGCCCTCGCGCATGCGCTGATGCGGCGGGTGCTCCAACGCCTCTGGCCCCTCCCCCGAATCTGTGGCGCTGAAGCAGCCGAAGGCAGCTCACCCGTCGTAATCGATGATCACGCGCTCGGTCTTGGGGTGGGATTGGCAGGTGAGGATATAGCCGGCCGCGATCTCATCGGGCTCCAGCCCATAGACGACGTCCATATCGACCTCGCCTTCGACAAGCCTTGCCCGGCAGCTGCAGCACACCCCGCCCTTGCAGGCATAAGGCGCATCGATCTTGGCGGCATGGACCGCATCGAGGATCGGCTGGCCCGCGAACGGCACCCGGATGCGGGTGGTGATGCCGCGCAACGTCACCTCGACATCGGCCGCAGCAGCGCCGGCGTCGCTCGGCGGTGGTGCCAGCTGGCTGGCGAACGGGCGCGAACCAAAGCTCTCGATCTTCACCTTCGATTCCGGCACACCGAGGCTGGCGAGGGCTGCCGCGGCGGCATCCATCATCGGTCCCGGGCCGCAGATGAAAAACCAGTCCACGGCATCGACATCGATCAGACGCGTCGATAGCTCCCTGACCTTGGCCTCGTCCATCAGCCCGCCGAACAGCTCGATGTCGGGGATCTCGTCGGAGAGCACATGAAACACCTGCAAGCGGCCCATGAACCGGTCCTTCAGATCGGCGAGCTGGTCGCGGAAGATGATCGAGCGCGCGTTGCGGTTGCCGTAGAACAGCGTGAAGCGCGACCGCGGTTCGCGCATGAGCGCGGCGCGCAGGTTGGACATCACCGGGGTTATTCCCGACCCGCCGGCAAA
>CAYWVA010000466.1:0-2383 GCA_964461545.1 uncultured Rhizobiaceae bacterium
CACACAACCGGCGACGGCGATGCGCAACTGGCCCCCATGCCCTTGGCGCTCGAGCCTGAGGCGCTTGAGCTTGCCGATCTCGGAATAGACCTTTTCGGCCGCCTTTTCGCGGATATGGCAGGTGTTGAGGATGACCAGGTCAGCGGCGTCCGGCGTCTCGGCCTCCTCATAGCCTTCCGCCGCCAGCATTTCGGCCATACGCCGGCTGTCATACACGTTCATCTGGCAGCCATAGGTCTTGATGAAGACCCGCTTAGCCGACGCGGTGGAGGTTTCCATGTCCCTGAACTGGTCGAATGCGGTCAAGAAATCAACTGTTTCGCGGCTGATGGGCCAGATTACCGGATGTCCCAGCTGATGGTTACCTCGACCGCGATCGACTGCTCACCTTCGGCAATGGGAACCGAGGCGTCCTCAACTGCCGCCTGCATGCGCAGGTGAACCGGTTGGGGAGGGCCGGGCCGCGCCTGCTCGATGACCGCCCGAATCGGTCCAAGCACTAGGTCGGCCGCCTCGGCGTACAGCTGGGCCTTGCGCACGGCGTCGCGCACTGCGAGGCGGCGGGCCTCGTCGCGTTGGGCTTTCGGATCGGCCAGCCCGAATTCGATGCCAAGGATCTGATTGGAGCCGGCGCTGACGGCGAGATCGAGCACCGCTCCAAGCCTGTCCAGCCGGCGGATGGTGACGGCAAGCTGGTTTGACACCTCATAGCCGTCGATGCGCGGTGGTCCCTCGTGGTTGCGGTCGTAGCGATAGCGCGGCTGGATGTTGAAGTGTGAGGTCTGCAGATCGCGCTCTGCGATGTCCTGGTTTCCCAGCGCCGCCATCACCGCCTCCATGGCCCGGTTATTGTCGTCGAGCGCGGCGCGCGCGGTGGCTGCGTGGCTGACGACGCCAATGCGCACGATCGCGAGGTCCGGGCGCGCCCTGACTTCGCCGACCCCGGTGAGCATCAGGCCGCTCGGCGGATCGGCTTGCTGGGCGGCAAGCGGCGCGGCGGCAAGGCTCAAGGCGAGCGACAGACCGGCCAGGATCAACATGCGCATGGGTGAGGGACCTTCCATCGGTTGGACGGGCATCAGCATTGCGACCGATTGCGGCAGGCATGCGGCCGGCGAACCAGGCAGCCCCGCGAGGGACTTTGGCTCGGGCGTTCACGTCTGCTATAGGACGCAGCGCCAGGGCCCGTAGCTCAACGGTCAGAGCCGGCGGCTCATAACCGCTTGGTTGGAGGTTCGAATCCTCCCGGGCCCACCAATGAAATCAATGGCTCCCCTCCCTCAGATGTCGATGAATTCATCGAGGTACCGGTCATATTTCTGAACCCTGGGGAGATCGGCTTCCTCAGGTCGGACATAGGTGATCGTCGACTTGCCCTCATAGGCACGCGGGATGACCATCACGCGTACAAAGCTCGAGGGCAGGTCGTCGTCGGCCTTGGCCAGGACTTCCTCCGGACCCTGCTCGATCCACGTGCTGCCAAATGTCCCCTGCCACTGCCTGCCGCCGGAATCGAGATAGAGTGACCCGGTCAGGAGCGAGCGCACGCCCGGACCGGCGTGAATGTGATGGTACGCGATGCCGCCCGGCGGGAAATTGACCCGGTCGCAGCGGATCATGCGGGGGAAGTTCGGGTCCATCTCGAGCGTGTAAACGCCGGCATTGCGGCTTTCCACGCCATCGAGCCTGATCTTGCCGTCGAAGACATTCTCCGCTCGAATGAATTCCCAGCGCCACAACAGCGTGTCCTCGGCGCCGACCGTCACGACGGCGGCGTGGCGGCCGCACGGCGATGTATGGTGCGGTCGACGCCAGAACAGTTGAGGGCTGCCCTGGCCGAGTGTCGGGAATGGAAGGCCAAGCCAGGCGGGGTTTCTCTTGACCAGCAGGAACCACAAAGTTGATTGCATCATTGTGACAATGCCTGCCTACGTCTCCGCTCCGACCGAGCCCCAATCAGGCCAGAGCTTGGCCGCCGGCGCCCACGGGCCGGTGCGGCACGGGTCCCGGTGTCATCAGGCTTTTCAGCTTGGCCATTACGTCCTCGGGCCAGGGCATTGAGGTGTGGGTGTCGAGCCAACTAGCGGCAAGAACCTGTTCCACCGACCAGCGGTGTTCGTCTCCGCAATGGATCGTATGGCGCAGCCGGACCGAGGACTTGCCCACTTTCAAAACCGTCAGGCGAAAGGTCAGCGTGTCGCCAAAAAAAGACGGCTTTGAAAAGTCGCACGACAGGTGCACTGTCGGCGTACCCCAGCGTTGCTTCCAGATGATCTCGTGCCAGGGATAGCCAATGTGGGCCCAAAATTGCTCGACCACGCCATTCAAAATATTCAGATATGCCGGGAAATAGGCTGTTCCCGAGATGTCGCAATCGCCGAAC
>CAYWVA010000467.1:0-2382 GCA_964461545.1 uncultured Rhizobiaceae bacterium
CAGCAACGCAGCCGTCTGAAGCATCTTGATGCCGAACGAACGAGATGTACGTGTTGCCTTGGTGGAGCGTTTCTTCCAGGGCACCGGGAACAGCTATGACTTCATGGTCAATGCCGCAACCTTCGGCATCGACCGGCTGTGGAAGCGGCGCATCGTTCGCCTGATTCCGCCCGACTCTTCCCGCGTCGCGGACCTCGCCTGCGGGACCGGAATTTCCACCCTGGCGATCGCCCGTCACCTGCGCGACTGCCACGTGGTCGGCGTGGAACTGCGGGACGAATACCTCTCGATAGCCCGCGACAAGGTTCGCCGATACGGCATCGGCAACGTCGAGCTGGTGCTGAGCCGGGCCGAGGATTACCACAGCACGGAGCCGTTCGACTGCATCGCCTCGTCGTATCTGGCGAAGTACGCCGACCTCCCCCGGCTAGTGGACAACGCCTGGGACATGCTCGTGCCGGGTGGCGTGTTTTTGATGCACGACTTCACGTATCCGCCCAAAGCGCATCTCGTGCGGATCTGGCGCCTTTACTTCTACCTGCTGCAGCGACTGGGCGGTCGCTGGTTCCCGTCCTGGCGCGAGATCTATCACGGGCTCCCCGAGCTTATCCAGCAGACGCGCTGGCTCGAGGAGCTGACCGCCGCGCTGCAGGCGCGTGGTTTTACCGAGATCCACCGCGAGGATTTGACCCTGTACGGTTCGGCCATCGTTACGGCGCGCCGGCCGACATAGCGCGGACGATCGCACGGGGTGCTGCCCTCAGCAGGCCCATATGCGGCCCGCTGGGCAGAAGGTCCACGGCGGCGATCGCCTGCTGCAGCCGATACTCGACCGCCGCCATCATGCGTTCGCGAAGGAGGGGTCGCAGGCGCTCGGCGCACTCCGGCGTTGGTAAGCGGCCAGCCGGCTCGGCATCGACGCAGAAGTGCCACAGGGCCGGGGCGAGCAACGGGCATTGCGCTGCGTCGCGTGGGGTATCAAGCCAGTCGTGCACGTCGTCCGCCATCTGGTAAGCCTCACCGATCCGGACACCGTACTCGAAAGCCCGCGTCGCAGTAGACGCCGGAAGCTCGGCGGCCAAGGCTCCCAGTTTCGCTGCAGCACCAAACAGGGCAGCCGTCTTCAGATAAATCAACCGAGGATAGAGGCTTGTGACATCCGAGCCCGCATCCTGCGCGAGGTCGGAAAACGCCAGCGGCTCCAGGTATGCGCCGGCGGCCATCGTCGCAATCGCGTCCGCCAAGACCCCACAGTCCTCTGGCCCTAGCTCGGCCATGCGGCGCAGGGCCGTTGCGAAGATAACGTCGCCTAGCAGAACAGCCCGGCGGGGGCCCTGCACCGTCCAAGTGGCGGGACGATCGCGGCGGACGGTATCGCCGTCGATGAAGTCGTCATGAATCAGGGAGGCCGACTGAACGCACTCGACCGCCATGGCGCGTGGGATGGCCGCCGCCGGCGCGCCGCCAAGTGCTTCGTTCATCAGCAAGACCAGGCAGCCGCGCAGGCGCTTGCCGCCGTTAAGCACGTCGCGCACGGCGGCCCTGTGCGGGGCGGGAAGGTGGTCAAAAAACTGCGGGAGCCGGCGATCGAATTGCTGGTCTAGCCGCTCTCGGGCGCAGCGCCAGTAGTCGTCGAACGCGGGCTGGCTGCAAAGACCCATGCGCTCAACCCTCCCAGCGCCATGCGACCAGCCCCAACCCCAGAAGGATCACTCCCAAACTTATGAACTGGAGGATGGCCTGCAGCTGCTGCATCTGGACGTGCTCGGTGTCTGACGCAGGGCGGCTCGCCGTCAGCCCCTTGAGACGCTTGTAGGGCCGCGAGGCCTTGATTTCAACCAGGCTCAGCGCGCCTGCCGCGGCGGCGACCAGCAGCGCGGCGAAACTGACGCTGTTGGTCTGCAGGACATACCCGGCCAGCACGGGCAGCGCGCCCCAGGACAAAGCAAACCAACCATCAGTGTGGAAGCGCCCGTGGAACCACTCCAGGTTGTACGCCAGCAGAAAAAAGCCCTCCAGGATTGCAATCCACCAGAGCAACGGGGCGGGACCGAGCATGTACGGGATCCCGATCGCGTAGGCGGCGGCGACCGACACGAACGCGAGAAGCGACAACTGCCGCTTCGAGAACATCTCGCCCCACGGCTTACTCTCGCGGCTGCCAACAGCATCGAGCGCGTGAGCTCCGATCCCCAAGGCCAGAAAATAAATGGCCAGGATGGCTGCCACCCGATCCCAATAGACGATCTCGGCCAGCATCGCCCCGAAAAGCGTGAACGCGAGGACCATGCCTGTATAGGGCAGAAACAGCAGCCCCACCGCAGCACGAAACCGCGGCGAACCGAACCTGGGCACAAACCATTCGTTCAGCCTCATGCGGGA
>CAYWVA010000468.1:0-2377 GCA_964461545.1 uncultured Rhizobiaceae bacterium
ACAGGCCAGGACATCACGGAGCGGTCGGTCCTGATCGAGGGTGACATTGCACTGGTGTTCGGCACATCGAAGATGCGATTCGCGGCACCGGAAGGAACCGAACGCGTGTCGACCCTGCGGTACACCTCGACCTATGTGAAACGAGAGGGCGACTGGCGACTGCTCGCTTTACAAATGCAGGCCAGGGCGCCGAGGCAACCGGAGAGTGCCAATGGTGAACAATCCGGAGAGGAGCCACATGACATGAAGGCACTCACGGAGTTCGCCACGCGCTATGCGGCGGCCTGGAGCAGCCAGGACCCTGTGGCGTTCGCCGCCTTCTATGCGGAAAACGCCTCGTTTCGAATCAACGACGGCGCAGCTTCCATCGGGCGTGCTGCGATCGAGGAAACGGCGCGCAGTTTCATGACCGCGTTCCCGGACATGGTCGTGCGCCTGGTAGAGCTGCGGCAGTCGGAAGATCACATCGAGTTTCACTGGCACTGGACCGGGACAAACACGGGGCCGGGCGGCACGGGCAACGCGGTCGATCTCCTGGGATACGAACAGTGGGTCCTGGACGAGGATGGCCTGATCCTCGAATGTCATGGGCACATGGATGATGCGGAGTACCAGCGGCAGCTGAACGCTCCGTCCACGCACGCGGCCGGAAGCGATACTTCAATGACTCCGGGAGGTTGCTGCTGAGCGAGCCGCACGGCATGGTCGGCCGCCCGCTTTCGAGATAGTGGTACATCCTTGATCATCCCGGTCGGATCACCGTGATCACCAGAACAGCGGCCGCGTCTTCGGGAATCCCCACGACAACCCGCAGTTGGTCTCCGCTCACGCTCGCCTCAACGTTACAGCGCCAGTTCCCGGTACGGGAGGCAACAGGCACCGCTGCATCTGGAGGATATCGACGCCTCGGCGGCACATCCGTTTCCATGCGTGATCGACGAACAACACGCCTGCGGAACTCGATGCGCGCGCCCGAACAAGCTTCCGTGCCGCGCCCGGTTCACGCGGTCTCTTGGACAACCCATCCCACACAGTCCAGCAAAAGGCCGAAATTACCGTAACCTCATGAATCTCGGAACCCGCTAGGAAAGGGACATGCCTCGGATTACGGGGCTACGGCCAAAGTGCGCTCCTGCGAAGCGCTTGTGCCGTATGATCGGGTTGACTTCTAATACATCCCGATGGTGGGCATCGAACGGGAAGGCAACTTGAACCAACCGTTTGCCGCATACAGCGGTGATGACCCATATGTGTTCGTCTGTTATGCACACAAGGACTCGGCCGTCGTATACGCCGACCTCGTCCATCTCCGGGACAGCGGCGTCAATATCTGGTACGACGAGGGCATTCCGGCCGGTACTGCCTGGCGCGGCGAGATCGCCGGAGCCATCAAGGGGGCTCAAAAGTTCATCTTTTACGTATCCGAGGCCTCTCTCAAGTCGTCACATTGCCTGCGGGAAATCGACTACGCACTCAGCCACGAGCTGGAAATCATTCCGGTCTACCTCGAGAGCTGCGTTCTGCCGACGGAATTGGAGTTCGGCCTGAATCGGGTGCAGGCGCTGTTCCGGCACCAGGACGATCGCTTCCTGGAGCGGCTGTTGAGGGCACTGCAGGGCAACCGGGCCCTTGCGATGCTGCGGCCCGCGGCACACTGGCGCAAGCCGCGCTGGCCCCTGCTGCTGGTGCTCGCGGCCGTGGTACTGGCGTCGCTGATCTGGCTGCAGTGGGAGGAGCCCGCCGACATCCAGCGGACGGATGCCCGGCCAAGCGCCGCGCCGAGCGCATACGACCAATACCTCGAAGGCCTCGCTCTGATGAACCGCTGGGACAAGGACGACAACCTCGATCGCGCGATCGGCCTGTTCCACGAAGCAGCCCGGATCGACCCGGACTTCGCGTTGGCCTATGCGCGGCTGGCCGAGGCGCTGCGCCTGCGTTACGCGATCACCCGCGAACGCAACTGGCTGGAAGAGGCGGCCGCCTACTCCAGCGAAGCCCTGCGATTGAACCCCGGTTTGGCGCCGGTTCAAGTTGCGGTGGGACAGGTCCAGGCCGCCCAAGGCAACACCGATCTGGCCTTCGCGGCCTTCGAGCGCGCATTGAAGATCGATCCAAACGATGCGGCGGCCAACCAGTCGATCGCCAAGGTCTACGAATCTATGGGCCGGCTTGATGCGGCCGAGGCAGCATTTCAGAAGGCCATCGCGCTCGAGCCGGACAGCCTGCTGCTTCGGGACTCCTACGCCAACTTCCTGTTTCGCCAGGGCCGATTCGATGATGCCGCCGAGCAATGGCGCGGCGTGATTCGCATCGCGCCCGACCACTTCGGTGCGCTGGTCAACCTCGGCTCCGCGCTCAGCGAACTGGGCAAGCT
>CAYWVA010000469.1:0-2376 GCA_964461545.1 uncultured Rhizobiaceae bacterium
CATTGAGCAGCCGGAACTCCAGCCGGTCCATGCCCAGGCGATCGGCCAGTTCGTCAAACAAAGTCTCCTGCGCCACCGCGGTCTGGGGCACGCCAAAGCCGCGAAACGCACCTGATGGTGCCGTGTGGGTGTGCACCGCCAGCGAGCGCGCCCGATAGTGCTCCAGAAAATACGGGCCACTGGCGTGGACCGGCACCCGGTTGGCGACCGTCGGACCCCACGAGGCATAGGCCCCGGTGTTGAACACGGCCTCGAAATCCATGCCCACCAGACGGCCGTCCGTGGTCGCGCCGACTTTTGCCGTGATCTTCGAGGGATGCCGCTTGGTGGTCGACATCATCGACTCGGGCCGCGAGTAGACCATGCGCACCGGCCGCTTGGTCCGCCATGCGGCGAGCGCCACGTAAGGGTGCAGCGATAAGTCAAGCTTGCTGCCGAAACCGCCGCCGACCGTCGTCGCCACCACCCGGACCGCGTCCGGCGGAAGCTCGAGGATCATCGCCAGGTCGTCGCGATGCATGTACGGCGCCTGGGTGCCGGCGTGGATTTCCAGGCGGTCGCCGAGGCGGACGGCGTAGCCGGCCTCGGGCTCGATATAGGCATGCTCGATGAAGCCGGTGGAATAGCGTCCCTCGACGACGACGGGCGCGCTTTCCAGGGCGACGGCCACATCGCCCTTGTTGACATAGCCGCGCACCAGCACGTTGCCGGGGCGGATTTTATGCACGCGCTCGGCACCTTCGGCCAACGCCTCGTCCACCTCAAGCAACGGCGGCAATGGCTCCCAGGTGACGGGGAAGTCTTCCGCCGCGAGGTTGCCCACGACATCCGGCTCGCCGACCACCGCAGCGACCGCCTCGCCCTTGAAGCGCGCCTCTCCTTCAGCGAACACCGGCTGGTCGGCCATCGGCGGGATCACCCCGAAACAGTTGCGGCCCGGGACATCCTTGGCGCTCATCACGTCGAGCAGGCCGGGGTGGCGCTGCATGAAGTCATCGAGGTCGCCGATGGCGAAGCGGGCGCGATGGTGCGGGCTGCGGATCACCTTGACCACAAGGCTGTCGGCCGGCCAGCGATCGGCTCCGAAGACGTCGGTGCCCATCACTTTGGCCAGCCCGTCAAGTCGATCGATGCGGGCGCCGACCGCCTGCCCCTGCTCCGGCACCAGCGCCGGCGCCGGCTCGTTGGCCGCCGACAAGATGGCCTCGATGATCTTGCTGTAGCCGGTGCAGCGGCACAAAACCCCGCCGATCGCGTCCTTGACCTGCTGCTGGTTCGGGCGCGGGTTGGCACGGATCAGGGCTTCTGCCGCCATCAGCATGCCGGGCGTGCAGATGCCGCACTGCGCCGCCCCGTGGCGCAGGAAGGCCGATTGCAGTCGCGACGGGCGGTTGTCGCGTGCCAGTCCCTCCACCGTCTCCACCGCGACGCCATCGAGCCGCCCGGCCGGCACCATGCACGCACAGATCGCCTCGCCGTCCATGAGCACCGTACAGGCGCCGCAGTCTCCGGCATCGCACCCGACCTTCGTGCCGGTGAGCCCAAGCTCTTCCCGAAGCACCAGGCTCAGGCGCCGCATCGGATCGGCCACCACCGTCACTGCCAGACCGTTCAGGGTGAAGCCGACCCGCACGGTGCCTGCGCCGTCTTGCGCCGCATCGCTCTCCAGCAGTGTCGCGCCGGGGGCCGTCATTGCAGAGCGTCCTCGCAGCGTTCCAGAGCGCGCCGCACCAGTGTCAAGGCGGCGTCCCGGCGATAACCGGCAGTGCCACGCACGTCGCTGATCGGGCTCAAGGCATCGAGATCCGAAGCGTTGAGAGCCCCGGAAAGCCCGTCGCGCAGCTTGCGGCCTGCCAGCTTCGCTTCCAGCGTTGGCAGCCGCCGGGCGACTGGCGAACAGGCGCCCACCGCCACCCCGGCGCGGCTCACGCGGGCATCGTCATCCACATGGATGACGGCCGACACCATGACGATCGAGATCACGAGATAGTGCCGGCTCCCGAGCTTCAGGAAATCCGCCACACCATGCTCCCGAGGCGCCGGCACATGAAGCGCGGTGACGATCTCGCCCGCCTGCAACGCAATCCTCCGCGGCCCCAGCACGAAGTCGGAAAGCGGCATGCGGCGCTGCCCGCCCGGCCCTTGCACTTCGACCTCCGCCTCAAGCGCCAGCAGCGCCACGGTGCCGTCGGCGGCCGGCGAGGCATTGCAGATGTTGCCGGCCACGGTGCCGGCATTCTGAATCTGGACACCGCCGACCTCGCGGGCCGCCAGCTTCAGTCCGTCGAACCACGGCGGCAGGTCGGCGCGCAGGACATCGGTCCAGGTGGTCAGGGCGCCGAACCGGAACGCCTCGCCGTGGCGCGCGATGCCGCG
>CAYWVA010000470.1:0-2373 GCA_964461545.1 uncultured Rhizobiaceae bacterium
CGAGGTCGATCACGTCAAAGAGCTTGGCGCGCAGGCCATCGTCGATGTCGTGGGCATCGTAGGCGATGTCATCGGCTAGGGCGGCGACCTGCGCTTCGGCCACAGGATAGGTGGCGAGATCGATCTCCTGCGCGGCAGCGAACTCCTTGATGGTCGTCGCTAGGCGCCCTTTCGGGCGCCCGTCGCTGCCGACCAGCGGCCCGTTGTGCTTCACCAGCCCCTCAAGCGTGTCGAGCGTCAGGTTGAGGCCGTCAAAGGCGGCGTAGCGGCGCTCCAGCCGGGTGACGATGCGAATGCCCTGAGCATTGTGATCGAAGCCGCCATAAGGTGCCATCAACGCGTCGAGCTCGCGCTCGCCGGCATGGCCAAACGGGGTATGGCCGAGGTCGTGGGCAAGCGCCAAAGCCTCCGTCAGGTCTTCGTCGAGGCCGAGCCCACGGGCGATCGAACGGGCGATCTGGGCCACCTCGAGGCTATGGGTCAGCCGGGTCCGGTAGTGATCGCCCTCATGGTAGACGAACACCTGGGTCTTGTGCTTGAGGCGGCGGAAGGCAGTTGAGTGGACAACCCTGTCGCGGTCGCGCTGAAACGGCGAGCGCGGCGGGCTTTCGGGCTCCGGATGCAGCCGGCCGCGGTATTCCTCGGCCCGGGTCGCGTAAGCGGCAAGCTCGCCCATCATGGCCCCGCCCCAGGCCAGTTGACATTGCCGGCCCTTCTGCCGACATATGATACATCTGACGTCGTCAGATACCACTGGGATGAGAGTCGCATGACCACCGCCGTATCACTCACCGAGCGCGCCGTCGAGCGCATCAAGGACGTTCTGGGCGGCGAACCGGGCACCTCTTATCTGCGCGTTTCGGTCGCCGGCGGCGGCTGTTCGGGCTTCCAGTACGAGTTCGACCTCGAGGCCAAGCAGGCAGAAGATGACGTGGTCATCGAGCGCGATGGCGCGGCCGTTCTTATCGATCCAATATCTCTCGCCTATTTGGTGGGTTCGGAGATCGATTTCGTCGACGATCTCATCGGCGCCCAGTTCAAAATCAACAATCCCAATGCCACCGCCTCGTGCGGCTGCGGCACCAGCTTCACGATCTGAGCTGGCCGGTCGCTTTTCGGCCGCCGCTACGTCGGCCGGTTCAATCGCGGCGGCGCTGGAACGGGCGGACGAGCAGGTCAAAGACGCGCCTGTCGGTCAGCCGCTCCACCCCGATCGGCATCTCGGGCCAGCGCTGGGTTGAGCTGCGGTTGGCGAACAGCCGGTCCCACACCGACAGGATCGTCGCGTAGTTTGAGTCGGTGTCGCGGCGAACCGCGTGATGGTGCACCCAGTGGATGGCCGGGGTGACGATGAACCATGACAAGGCCCGCTCGATGCGCGGTGGGATCTTCAGGTTCGAATGGTGGAACAGGGCCGCGATCATCACTGCGACCTCGAACACCACGACGCTGCTCAGCGGCACGGCGAGCAGAAGTATCACGCCGGCCCGCACCAGCGACGACAGCACCACCTCACCGGCGTGGAAGCGCACCGCGGTGGTGGCGTCGAGGAACTGATCGAGGTGGTGGACCTCATGGAAGCGCCACAGGAACGGGATGCGGTGGTTGGCGACATGCCACCAGTAGATCCAGAAATCCAGAATGAGGAGATCGAGCAGAAGCCCGCCGGTCCCATGCCACCACGTCGGGCGCCAATCGAGACTCCACTGGGCCGCCACCGCCGAGACCGGAATGACGATGAGCGGCGACAGCACGGCGTTGAGGCCGGCCAATGAGACGTTCTTGGCCATCCGGCGGAGGCGATCGGCGATGCTTGCCAGATGTGCCGCGGCGAGCGGCTTGGCGGCGGGGAACAGCCGCTCGAGCGTGACCATGAGCACCGCGAAGCCGATGATCCACGCTGCCTTGTTCTGAAGCAGCCCAGCCACCGTCTCGGTCATGGGCCCATTATCACGCAACGACCGCTTGAGACGGGCGCATCAGCGAGGAGCATGATCCGCCATCGGTGGCGCGAGCCGCGGTCATGCCGCCCTGAGATCATCCTTGCGCACCCACGCCTCCGTGTGATCGAGCGTCCTGGCGATGATGTCGAACATCTCGTGGATCTGGTCTTCGCTGATGATGAGCGGCGGGCACAGGGCGATCGAATCGCCCAGCGCCCGGGTGATAAACCCGTTGTCCTGCAGCACATTCGCGGTTGTCGCACCCACCTGCTTCTTTGGGTCGAAGGGTCGTTTGGATTTCTTGTCGGCCACCATTTCGATGGCGCCGATGAGGCCCATGCTCCGCACCTCGCCAACCAGCGGATGATCGGAGAGCTTTTGCAGACGCGCCTCGAAGACCTTGGCGACACGGCGCACGTGCTCGATGATC
>CAYWVA010000471.1:0-2370 GCA_964461545.1 uncultured Rhizobiaceae bacterium
TCCAGATGTCGTTCATGGCGGTCATGGGGCTGATCGCCTTTTATGAGGCGGTGTCGTCGTGGCGCCGTGAGCGGTTGCAGCGGTTATGGCCGCACAGCCTGCCCGGCCGGATGGCCGTGGCGCTGGCGCTGTCGTTGCTCGCGGTGGCGACCACCACCATCGTGGCGAGCGTCTTCACCTCGCTGCCGGCGGCCTACCACTTCAACCGCGTCGCCCCTTACAGCCTGCTTGCCAACATGCTGGCGCTGCCGATCGTGACGACCATCGTCATGCCTGCCGCGGTGATCGCGGTGGCGGCGATGCCGGCGGGGCTCGAAGCGCTGCCGCTCACGGTCATGGGAGCAGGAGTGGGCTGGGTGGCAGCGATCGCGCATTGGGTGGCGGACCTGCCGGGGGCGGGCTTCCTGGTGCAAGGAATGCCGACAGCGGCGGCATTGCTGATCGCCTTTGGTGCGGCGTGGCTGTGCCTGTGGCGCAAGCGGATTCGCATGGCGGGCGTGGGGCTGGTGCTCGCCGGCCTTGCTGTGGCGCCTTTCGGCAGCCGCCCCGACATCCTGATCGAGCGCACTGCGGCGAACGTGGCCGTGCGCAATTCAGACGGGCTGCTGGTGCCGGCAGCGCCACGGCGGGCGCGTTTTGCGGTGGAGAACTGGCTGCAGGAGGACGGCGACAATGTCACCATGAGGGAGGCTGCCGAGCGGGGCGGCTGGACCTGTTCCGACAACGCCTGCCGGGCGCCGGTCAAGGGCTACCGGGTTGCCTATCTGCGCGAGGGGGCCGATGCCGACCGGGCGTGCCGCGACGCCGACATGGTGATCGCCGATTTTCCGCTGCGCGGCCGCTGTCGAGACGTGGCGGTGCGCATCGACCGCTTCGACGTGTGGCGCCATGGCGCGCACGCCATATCCATCCGCAACGGCGCCATTCGGGTGACGACGGTGGCTGAGCTGCGGGGCACGCGGCCATGGACGACGCCGCCGGTGCCGCGATACAGCATCCGCGACGAGGCGGTGGACCAGGACTAGCGGCTGACGCCGCCTGGCCTAGAACACGAATTTCCTGACCGGCGGGGGAAATCCGGACAGGGCCGCGACGCTGGCATCGTATTGCGTCCGGCTGGAAAAGACCTCGCCGTGGCGGGTGCACAACACGGCCGGCGACACCGCCGTTTCTCCCACCACCGCCACCAGACGGCCGCCGTCCTTGAGCTGCTCAAGCAGTGGGCGAGGCAGCGCCGGCACTCTGCCGTTGATGAAGATGACATCGAAGGGCGCTTCGCTCGGCAGGCCATTGGCATGGGGGGCGTTGATCACCGCCGCATTGGTGATGCCGAGCTCGCCGAGGCGGACGGTCGCCTCCTCGGCAAGAACGGAATCTTCCTCCACTGCAATGACCGATTCGGCCTGAGCGGCGATCACGGCTGTGGAGTAGCCGGTGGTGCAGCCGATATCGAGCACGACCTCGTCGCGGCCGATATCTGCGAGCTGCAGCAGCCGGGCAAATGTCATGGGCTCCATGAGCCAGCGCCGGCTGCCATCCGGGGTAATCGCGACCAGGACGTCTTCGTCCATATAGGCCAGCGTGCGCCGCTCCTCGGGCACGAACAGCTCGCGCGGCACCGCGACCATGGCATCGATGATGCGCGCATCGGTGATGCCGTTGGGGCGCACCTGGGATTCGACCATGTTCTGGCGCTGAACGGCAAAGTCGGTCATGACTGGCCTCGGCGGCTTTGGGGATTGGCGGCCGCAACTGTTACTGGATGCGCGAGGCTGCTCCAACACAAAATTCCGGTCACGGGGCGCCACCGGCGGGGCAGAGCCTTCGGGCCGAGGGGGGGATCTGAAGGCCCAACCTCGATCCTGTTGGGCCATGTGCTTGCCAATCGCTGCAACTCCCAATACAAGAGGAGGTCTCGATGGCCGCTTGATTGCCGCAGGTTTGCGGCAAGTGCTGGCGGGTGAACCTTTCTCCTCCAGCGCGGCTCCGGGCTTTAGTGCCGACCGCTGGATGTGTCATCTGCGGATATCCTTTGTTAAGGGTCCCAGATTTATTTGTAACCGTTCCGGTTTCGTCCGGAACATCATGAAAGTCTCGGAATGTCCGATGCTGACATCACGGCGATGATCCCAGGGGTTGCCGTGATTCGTACTGGCGAGCCCCTGGCTGTGCAGCGTGACGGCGTTGGCCGGCGCTACAGTCGCCGATCGGACCTTCCCAATTTGCGCGCATGCGCCGAAGGCCTGCAAGGCCCGGCTCCCGGACTGGTGCCATTCAGCACACACGGCCGCGGCGCGCCAAGGATCAGCCGAAATGGGCAGCAAGATGCTAATCGACGCCGCCCACCCGGAAGAAACCCGGGTGGTAGTG
>CAYWVA010000472.1:0-2369 GCA_964461545.1 uncultured Rhizobiaceae bacterium
CATCAAGCCGGACAATAGAAACCCTGGCCAGCCTCGGCAAGCCTATAGCGGAATGCGTGAGCCGTCAGTCGGGCAGCGGCGCCCGGCTTGGGAAGGGACTGTTAGATAAATTCTGTTATCGCCCGCCCCGAGCGGCTAATAGCTGCACCAGGGGCAGCGACCTGGAAGGCGGACAGGGGGAAAGTCATGTGGGAATTCGGTTTCGTCGCAGTCCTGGTGGCGCTCGTCGGCCTGGCGATCGTCCTTTACAACCGGCTGGTGAAGTCCAAGCAGATGGTGGAGGAGGGCTGGAGCGGCATTTCCGTCCAGTTGAAGCGCCGCACCGATCTCATCCCCAATCTGCTGGCGGCAGTCAAAGGCTACATGGCGCATGAAAAAGGGCTTCTGGAGAGGGTCACCGAACTGCGCAGCCGTGCCGCGGCCGCCGAGGGCAGCGAGCCGCCTGAACGGGCCAAGGTCGAGGGGGCGCTGTCGGGAGCGCTGTTGCGCCTGTTTGCGGTCATGGAGAACTATCCCGATCTCAAGGCAGACCAGAACGTCATGGCGTTCCAGAAATCGCTTGAGGACATCGAAAACCACCTCCAGATGGCGCGGCGCTATTACAACGGCGCGGTGAGAAACCTCAACGTCTTGGTCGATTCGTTCCCGAGCAACATCGTCGCCGGCTATTTCAAGTTCCGCAAGGCGGAGTATTTCGAACTGGAGGACCAGCAGGACCGCGCAGTGCCTAAGGTTGAGTTCTGAACCCAAGGCATGTGAGGCAAGGATGATGAGGGGCGTTGCGTGGCTTGTGGGCGCCTGGCTGGTGATCGCCGCAGCGCTGGCCACGCCGCTGGCAGCCAGAGAACAGATCCTTCTGTTCAGAAGTGCCATCGAGGTTCAGCCCGACGGTGCCCTTGTGGTGGAGGAGACCATCACCGTTCGTGCCGAAGGCCGCGACATCAGGCGCGGCATCTATCGCGATCTGCCGATCCGCTACCAGATTGGCCGGGGGCTGATGCGCCATGTCGGCTTCAGGCTGCTCGAGGTCAGCCGCGACGGGCGCGCCGAGCCCCATTTCACCGAGCGCACCGGCGATCATGTGCGCATCTATGCCGGCGAGCAATCGGTTCTCCTGAGCCCCGGCGAGTACACCTATACCTTTCGGTACCGCACCACCCGGCAGCTCCGGTACTTCGAGGCGTTCGACGAAGTGTACTGGAACGTGACCGGCAATTTCTGGTCCTTTCCGATCAACAAGGCGATTGCCACGGTGACGCTGCCCGAGGGCGCCGAACCGGTGCAGCATGCGGCCTATACGGGCCGCTTCGGGGAGTCCGGCGGAGATTATGCGGCGCGCCGCGAGGGCCGAAACACGATGGTCTTCGAGACCACCCGCACCTTGGCGCCGCGCGAAGGGCTGACCATTGCGGTGGCCTTTCCCAAGGGAGTCGTCACCGAACCGGGAGCCGTGCTGCGGCTCTTCTGGTCGGTGTGGGACAATGTCGGACTCATCATCCTCGGGCTCTCGGTGCTCGCCACCGGCACGTATTTCTACAGGACCTGGGACAGGGTCGGCCGCGACCCGCAAAAGGGCCTCATCATTCCGATGTTCGCGCCGCCGGCCGGCCTGTCACCGGCCGCGGTGAGCTATGTTCACTTTCAAGGCTTTTCGACGGCCGCCGGCGGGGCCCTGCGGGCCTTCATCGCGGCGCTGATGTCGCTGGCGGTCAAGAAGCGCATCCGCATCGACGATCACAGCGGAACCGTGGTTCTCGCCTCAATCTGGAGCGGCACCGGTGGATTGCCCGGCGGCGAAGCCGCCCTCATGGGCAAGCTCTTGCCGGGTGACCGGTTCGAGTTCACAAAGGCCAACGGCGAGATCTTGCGCGATGCCCAGCACCGCTTCCGCTCGGCCATTCTCAAGGAGCACGAAGGCGTCTTTTTCAGGAACAACTATGGGTATTTCATCGTCGGCGCGATGATCTCCGTTGCGGCTCTGGCGGCATTCGTGCTGCTGGCGCGGCCCGACGAAGAGATGCTTGTAATGCTGGTGGCGATCTTTGTCGCCGCCGTGGCCGGGGCGTTCGTGATTTCCATGGGGACGCGGCGGATACTGGGCTGGGTGCCGGGGGGCGGCTCGACCATCTTCGGCGTTGTGCTCACCTTTTCCGGGGCCTTCGTTCTGGTGGCCGGGGCAGGCGTGGTGATCGCCCTTGGCGAGGCGGTGCCGAGCATCGCCGCAGCGGCGATCGTGGCCATTGCATTCCTGAACGTGACGTTTCTCCATCTGCTGCGCGCCCCGACCATTGTCGGGCGCAAGGTGATGGACGAGATCGAGGGCTTCCGGCTGTACCTGTCGGTGGCGGAAGCCGAATGGATGAACATGC
>CAYWVA010000473.1:0-2365 GCA_964461545.1 uncultured Rhizobiaceae bacterium
CGGCCGGCCGCAAAGGGTTCCCGATGCGGAGAACCTTTGCTAGTATTGTTGCCCGCTGAAGGATCGGAGACGTCCCATGACCGTGGCAGACATTCTCAAGGCGAAGGGCATCGACGTGGCGACTGCATCGGCGCAAACGACGCTCGCCGACATCGCCGGCCTGCTCCATCAGCGCCGCATCGGCGCGGTGGTGATCACCGGGTCCGGCGGCGCGCTCAAGGGCATCGTCTCGGAGCGCGACATCGTCTCGGCGGTCGCCCGTTCCGGTCCGGACGTCCTCAGCGCTCCGGTCGGCGAGGTCATGACCCGCGCCGTCCATACCTGCGATCCGGCCGACAGCATCTATGAGATCATGAACGTCATGACCGAAAAGCGCATTCGCCACCTGCCGGTGGTCGTCGACGGCAAGCTCAAAGGCATCGTGTCGATCGGCGACGTGGTCAAGCAGCGGATCGCCGAGATCGAGTTCGAAGCCAGCGAGATGAAGCGTTACATCGGCGGCTGATCGGCGGGTGATTGCGGGTGCTGGTAGTCGCCGTCGGTGATCTCGTAGTAATCGCCCTTGTCGGCGCAGAAAATGTGGCCTTCGAGGCGGATCCCGGAGGGCGTATCGAGGCTGCCCGCGGCGATGGCGATATAGTCGCGCCCGTCGCCCTGCCAGAACAGCGTCGAGCCGCAGGTCCGGCAGAAGCCGCGGCTGGCCGTGTCGCTCGCCCGGTACCAGGCCAGGCCGTCGTCGCGGGTGAGGCGGAAACGGTCGTGCTCGGCGGCCGTTGCCGCCAGAAAGTGGCCGGTCATCTTGCGGCACTGGGTGCAGTGACAGCCGACGGCATCGCGCAACTCTCCCGTCACCTCATAGGCCACCGCCCGGCACAGGCACGAGCCTGAGTGCACCGTCATGTCACGCCTCCTTTCAGCGCCGCGGCAAGGGCTGCAATGTGCTCCGGCCCGATGCCGCAGCAGCCGCCAAGGATGGTTGCGCCCTGGCGCCGCCACTGCAGGCAGTGGGTGACGAACTTGTCAGCGCCAATGATATCGACGAACTGCCATTCCGGCATCTCGAAATAGCCCGACTCCGGATAGGCGCCGAGCGGGCCTGGCCATCGCGACTTCACGACCTCGAGCGCCGCGGCAGTGAGATCGATGTCGCTGTGCATGATGAGGCAGGCCACCGGCCCGCCGGCCATCAGCGGCGCGACGATGTCCTCAAGCGCCCAATCGTGGCGCCCGAACCCGGCCAGCCGGCCGTCGGCGCGCCGTTCGACCGCGATCCCGACCCACACCGGCAACCCGGTCGCCACCGCCGCCTCGGTCGCCCACACCGAATAGTCGCAGTCGCGCATCATTTCCATGAGGATGAGGTCGCAGCCGGCTTGCGCCAGTCCCTCGGCCTTGGCCTGCATGAGCGGCCTTGCCTGGCGCTCCGACCAGCGCGGACTTTCCCCGGCGACCGCTGTGCCCTTGGCCACCGGGCGCATCACCGAAAACGACCCGGCGATGGCGACCGCGGCGCCGGTTTCTGCCCTGGCCTGGTGGGCGAGCTTTACCGCCGCGCCGTCGATGGCACCGATCTCGCCGTCGCGGCCCAGCGCATTGAAAAGCAGCGGACTGGTGGCGAAGGTGTTCGCGGTGATTACCTCGGCACCGGCGCGGATGTAATCGGCATGGACCGCCTGCACCGCCGCTGGGGCGGAGAGATTGGCGGTGGCGCACCACACCTCATCGTCCATGGGCACACCGCGGCGCTGAAGTTCGGTGCCGGTGGCGCCGTCGAGAAGGATGGTTTCCCCGGCGGCAAGCTTGTGGGCAAGGGGCTCATACATGGCTGAATTTTACCTCCCCATGCCGGCGCCGTGGTCTCAGGAAAGCGACCGGGCGGCGAGAAATGCCGTCATGTGGAAGCCCGCCTGGGGGGGCTCATAGGCGTAAGTCCGGCCGACCGGGCAGGCGCGCCGCGCCAGGCAGCCGCCGGTCATGCACTCAGCCCCGTCGTTCGACCCGATGTGGCGCGCGCATGCCCCGACATCGTAGCCCGGGTCGGTGAACGCCCCGACCGGGCAGGCCGACAGGCACGGGCGCCCGGGGCATGATCGGCAGGGATGGGGCCCTTGCTCAGGCGCCGCGATGCCCAGCGGGGCCGCGAAGGTAACAAGCGCCCGGTAGGCCTGCCACAGGCCGTAACGGGAATGAATGTTGAGGCCGAGGGGCGAGGCATGGCCGGCGCGGGCGCGCCGCGCCCAGGTGGAAAACGGCAGCGGGGGCTTATCGAAGGGGAAATGGACGCCGGCGCCGAGGCTTGAGGCGAGGCAACCCAGGACGTCGCGGCACCAGTCGTCGAGGCGGTCGCGGGCCGGGTCGCGCTCGA
>CAYWVA010000474.1:0-2360 GCA_964461545.1 uncultured Rhizobiaceae bacterium
GCCGCCGGCCGGGTAGGCAGCCGGTTGATTTCGTCACCGGCCTGCTGCTCGGCCAGCCGCAGTTCGTAGGCCGTCTGCAAATTGAGCCAGAACTGCGGGCTCATCGAGAACCAGTGCGCCAGCCGCAACGCCGTGTCACCGGTAATGGCGCGCTTGCCGCGCACGATCTGGGTCATCCGGTTGGCGGGCACCTTTAGCTGCCGCGCCAGCTCGGTCGGCGTGATGCCGATCTCGCTCAACTCATCAGCGAGGATCTCGCCCGGATGGACCGGCGGGCGCCCCTCGCGCGGATCAGTGGTAGTCAACGATCTCGACATTGTTCGGCCCTTTCGCGCCGTCCGGCCATTCGAAGCAGATGCGCCACTGGCGATTGATCCTGATGCTCATTTGCCCCGACCTGGAGCCTTTCAGAAGTTCCAACCTGTTGCTCGGTAGCGCCGCAAGATCAGCAATCGACGTCGCTGCATCCAGGATTTCGAGACGTTTGTAGGCCTGCATTGCGAAGCCATGAAACTCGCGGACGAACCGCCCCTCGGCGAACATCATCGTCCGCTTGTCACGAAAGCCCAGGATCATGACGAAGGATAGGAGCGAAGGAGATGTACGTCAAGCGTACGTCAAACCACGACAGGCACGTCCTCCGGCTCGCTGCCGATCAGCTGCGCGATGGCTTCGGCTTTTCGCGGATGCGTATGGTGCCGCCCTTGGGGTGCTCGATCTCGAAGGCATTGGTCTTGCGGACGAGATCGCTGAGCTTGCGGAAGCCGTAGGTGCGGGGGTCGAAGTCCGACGCCAGGTTGGCAAGCTGGGTTCCGACCGCACCGAGCGAGACCCAGCCGTCCTCGCTTTCCATTTGCGCGATGATCTTGCGGATGATCGGCGTCGCCGCGCTCGGAGGCTGAAGCGATGCCTTCGGCGCCGAGTTCTGATCGTCGGCGGCGGCGCCCGGAAGCAGGTTCTCGGTATAGACAAAGCGGCGGCAGGCCTGGCGGAAGCTCTCCGGCGTCTTCTGCTCGCCGAAGCCGAACACGTCCACGCCCTGCTCGCGAATGCGGGCAGCGAGCCGGGTGAAGTCGCTGTCAGAAGACACCAGACAGAAGCCGTCGAAGCGGCCGCTGTGGAGGAGGTCCATGGCGTCGATCACCAGGGTAATGTCGGAGGCGTTCTTGCCCGAGATGTAGGCGAACTGCTGCTGGGGAATGATGGCGTGCTTCGACAGGACGTCGGCCCATGCCTTCGAGCGGGCGCTGGAGAAATCGCCGTAGATGCGCCGCACGCTGGCCTCGCCGAGCTTGGCGATCTCCTCGAACAGCCCATCGGCGATCTTCGCCGACGCATTGTCGGCGTCGATGAGAACGGCAAGGCGGGGAGAGCGTGTTATCCCCTGCCGATCGACAGCGCCCTCAAACATCGAGCTCCCCTTCGTCCACGAACTCGGCGCGTTCGGTGATGAAGCGGAAGCGCTCTTCGGGCTTGTTGCCCATGAGCTGATCGACCACCTTGGCCAGGGCAACCATTTCGTCGTCGAGCATCTCGACGCGCAACAGCGTGCGCTTGGCCGGCGCCATCGTCGTCTCCTTGAGCTGGGCCGGCATCATCTCGCCCAGTCCCTTGAAGCGCGACACCTCGACCTTGCCGCGCCCCGAGAACTCGGTGCGCATCAGTTCCTCCTTGTGGGCGTCGTCGCGGGCGTACGCGGTCTTGGCCCCCTGGGCGAGGCGGTAGAGCGGCGGCACGGCGAGGTAGAGGTGGCCGGCCTCGACGAGCTTGGGCGTCTGGCGGAAGAAGAACGTGATGAGCAGCGAGGCGATGTGGGCGCCGTCGACATCGGCGTCGGTCATGATGATAACTTTGTCGTAGCGCAAGCCCGCCTCGCTGTACTGGCTGCCGGTGCCGCAGCCGAGCGCCTGGATGAGGTCGGACAACTGCTGGTTGTGGGCCAGCTTGTCCCTGCCGGCACTGGCCACGTTGAGGATCTTGCCGCGCAGCGGCAGCACCGCTTGGGTTGCCCGGTTGCGCGCCTGCTTGGCCGAGCCGCCGGCCGAATCGCCCTCCACGATGAACAGTTCCGAGCCGTCGGTGGCGGTGGCGGAACAGTCGGCGAGCTTGCCCGGCAGGCGCAGCTTGCGCGTCGCCGTCTTGCGGTCGGTCTCGCGGTCCTGGCGGCGGCGGATGCGCTCCTCGGCACGCTCCACGATCCACTCGAGCAGCCTGTCGGCCTGGGCCGGATGGCCGGTGAGCCAATGGTCGAAGCGGTCGCGGATCGCCGCCTCGACCAGCCGGGCGGCTTCGGCGGAAGCGAGCTTTTCCTTGGTCTGGCCCTGGAACTCGGGCTCGCGCATGAACACCGACAGCATGGC
>CAYWVA010000475.1:0-2359 GCA_964461545.1 uncultured Rhizobiaceae bacterium
ATCGTGTTGTCGGTGAAGCGGGTCATGCCCTTGCCGGCCAGGACCCGCAGCATCTGGCGCTCGGGCACCCATGCCAGAATCGCCTTGCCGGTCGCCGTGGCATGGGCAGCATCCGACTTTCCCACCGTACCCGCATCGACGCGCAGCGAATGGTGCGCCTCCAGCTTTGTCAGCGTCACCAGATCCTCACCCTGCAAGGTGGCGAGGTGGACCGTTTCGCCCGTCTCTTCGTTGAGCTTGCGCAAATAGGGCGCGGCCACATCGATCAACCCCGCCTGGCGCACGCGGGCCGTGGACAGCTGCAGGATCTTGGAGCCGAGATAATAACCGCCTCGAGCCCCGGCCCGGGCCACGTAGCCGCACGCCACCAGCGTCGCCAGCAGGTGGTGAGAGGTTGAGACGTTGAGCCCTGCACGCTTGGCCAGCACCGACAAAGTTGCTTGGCCGCCTAACTCCGAGATCAGCTCCAGAAGGTGCAGCGCCCGGCTGACCGACTGGATGGCGCGACCGTCAAGTTTGCGGTCAGGGTCAGCCCCGGCCACCGAACCGGGCAGCGCCTCTGAAGCGTCGATACTATCTGCAATTCCCAAGGGGCCAGGCTCCTTCACTTCAGCTTACGTCCGATCGGGACCAAATGGCAAGGGATATTTGACATTATGCAATGCACTTTCATATTGTGAAAGTATTTGGCCAGCGGCCGAGTAGCCGTTTCTTGCCGATAGTCTTTGCGTTTTGCAGAGGACCGGCGATGAAGGGCGTGGAGCTATATGGGCGAGTTCGCTATGAGGCAAGCGGTGAGGGTCTGAGCGAACGGGCGGCACGCCAATCTCCGCGGGCCGGGCCCTGACTCGCCGCCCGGTCGCATCGGTCTGCGCAGTGAATGTCTTTGAGGGAAACTGTCTATGGAACTGATCGTAATCATTCTCATCATCGCCGCTGTTCTCGGCTTCGCGGTGATTCTCTACAACCGGCTGGTCCGGCTGCGGAACGCCTATGTCAACGCCTTTGCGCAGATCGACGTTCAGCTCAAGCGCCGGCACGATCTCATCCCGCGACTGGTGGAAGCGGTGAAGGGCTACATGGCCCATGAGCGCGAGACGCTGGAGGCGGTGGTGGAAGCGCGCAACCATGCCGAGCGGTTGCGCGAGCAGCTCGGCGGCGCCGTCGGCGACACCGCGGCGATGGCCCAGCTCAGCCAGGCCGAAGGCGCGCTCGGCGGTTTGCTCGGCAGGCTGTTCGCCCTGTCGGAGGCCTATCCCGACCTCAAGGCCTCGACCAACTTCCTGCAGTTCCAGGAGGAACTGACCTCGACGGAAAACCGCGTCGGCTATTCCAGGCAGGCCTACAACGACGCCGCCATGGCCTACAACAACGCGGTAGAGAGCGTGCCGTCGAACCTGATCGCGCGACAGTTCGGTTTCCAGCAGGTCGGCATGCTGGAGTTCGCCGACCGCGAGGTGATCCAGGAAGCCCCCGACTTCTCGTTCCGCTAAGCCTGGTCGAAGGCAATGGCCACGTTCGATTTCCGCGCCGCACAGGAGAGCGCCAGGCGCGCCTCGAGCCTGCTGTTGCTGGGCTTTTTGGCAATGGTGCTGGTGATCGGCGCCGTCATCGGCACGCTCGGCGCAGTGGCGCTGCATGGCGAGGCGGTCGCTGCCACAGGAGTTGCGGCCATCGACCCGGCAACCGTGCTGGGCATCGCCGCTGCGGTGGTCGTCGGCATTCTGGCCGTGGCGCTGATCCGCGTCGCCATGCTCGGCAACGACGGTGCCAAGGTGGCGCAATCCCTCGGCGGCAAGGAGGTCACCGAGGATGCGACGAACCCTTACCACCGACGCTACCTGAACGTGGTCCACGAGATGGCGATCGCCGCCGGGCTGCCGCCGCCGCGCGCCTTCGTCATCAACAACGAAAAGGGGATCAACGCCTTCGCCGCGGGCGCCGACCCGTCGCGCGCCGCCGTCGGGGTCACCCACGGAGCGCTGGCCAAGCTCAACCGCGAGGAGCTTTCCGGCGTGGTGGCGCATGAGATGGCCCATATCGCCCACCGCGACACCCGGCTGAACACGCGCCTGATGGGCATGGTGTTCGGGCTGGTGGTGCTGTACTGGCTGGGCCGGGCAGTAATGCGCAGCTTCATCTTCCGGCGCTGGCGGGGGCGTGACAACCGCGCGGCGCTGCCGGCGCTGGTGCTGGCGATCGGGCTGGTTGTGGTCGGCCTGCTTGGGGTGTTGTGCGGCCGCATTTTGCAGAGCGCCGTGTCGCGCCGCCGCGAGGCGCTGGCCGATGCCGGCGCGGTGCAATTCACCCGCAACCCGCATGGCCTCGCCAACGCGCTCAAAAAGATCGGCGCCACCGC
>CAYWVA010000476.1:0-2350 GCA_964461545.1 uncultured Rhizobiaceae bacterium
TGGATGGTGCCGCTGATGATCGGGGCGCCCGACATGGCGTTCCCGCGCATGAACAATATTTCGTTCTGGCTGTTGCCGCCGGCCTTCACGCTGCTGCTGATCTCGATGTTCGTGGAGGGGGCGCCGGGAATGTCGGGATTCGGTGGCGGCTGGACGGTCTATCCGCCTCTGTCCACCATCGGTCATCCCGGGCCGGCCATGGATTTTGCCATCCTGGCGCTGCACATCGCCGGAGCGTCATCGATCCTCGGTGCCATCAACTTCATTACCACCATTTTCAACATGCGCGCCCCCGGCATGACTATGCACAAGATGCCGCTGTTCGTATGGTCGGTCCTGGTGACGGCGTTCCTCATCCTGCTGGCCATGCCGGTGCTCGCCGGCGCCATCACCATGCTGCTCACCGACCGCAATTTCGGCACCGCCTTCTTCGATGCCGCGCTCGGCGGCGATCCGGTTCTGTTCCAGCACCTGTTCTGGTTCTTCGGCCATCCGGAAGTCTACATCCTGATCCTGCCCGGCTTCGGCATCATCAGCCAGATCGTGGCGACCTTCTCCAAGAAGCCGGTGTTCGGCTATCTCGGCATGGCCTACGCCATGGTTTCGATCGGCGTCATCGGCTTCGTGGTGTGGGCCCACCACATGTTCACCGTCGGCATGAGCGTCAACGCCCAGGCCTATTTCACCGCCGCCACCATGGTGATCGCCGTGCCCACGGGCATCAAGATCTTCTCGTGGATCGCCACCATGTGGGGCGGCTCGATCGAGTTCCGCACGCCCATGCTGTGGGCCATCGGCTTCATCTTCCTGTTCACCATAGGAGGGGTCACCGGCGTGGTGCTGGCCAATGCCGGTGTCGACCGGGTGCTGCACGACACCTATTACGTGGTGGCCCACTTCCACTACGTGCTCTCGCTCGGGGCGGTGTTCGCGATCTTTGCCGCCTGGTACTACTGGTTCCCCAAGATTACCGGCTACATGTACAACCCGTTCCTGGCCCGGGCGCATTTCTGGACCCAGTTCATCGGCGTGAACCTGGCCTTCTTCCCGCAGCACTTCCTCGGGCTGGCCGGCATGCCGCGACGCTATGTCGACTACCCGGACGCCTTTGCCGGCTGGAACATGGTGTCGTCGATGGGCTCCTACCTCTCGGCAATCTCGATCCTGATCTTCCTCTATTGCATCTATGAGGCGTTCGCCAGGAAGCGGCTGGCGGGAGACAACCCGTGGGGAGCGGCGGCAACCACTTTGGAGTGGTCGCTGCCGTCGCCGCCGCCGTTCCACCAGTTCAACACCTTGCCGGTGATCAAGTAGGGTTCATGACCGATACAGGTGCCGAAATAGTACGCACCCCGGCGCAAGCCGCAGCCGACTGCGCCGTCGGATCGGTGGCGGATTACTTTGCGCTGCTAAAGCCGCGGGTGATGTCGCTCGTCGTCTTCACCGCCTTCGTCGGCCTCGTGCTGGCGCCGGGCGAGATTCATCCCTGGCTCGCCGCCGTGGCGCTGCTGGCCATCGCGGTGGGAGCGGGCGCGGCCGGCGCCCTCAACATGTGGTACGACGCCGACATCGATGCGCTGATGACGCGCACCGCCAATCGGCCGGTTCCAGCCGGTTCGATCCGGCCGGGCGAAGCTTTGGGTTTCGGCGTCACCCTGGGCCTCGGTTCGGTGGTGGTGTTGGGGGTTTGGGTGAACTGGCTGGCGGCGGCGCTGCTCGCCTTCACGATCGTCTTCTATGCCGGCATCTACACCATGTGGCTCAAGCGCTGGACGCCACAAAACATCGTCATTGGCGGGGCAGCCGGCGCCTTCCCGCCGATGATCGGATGGGCTGCGGTCGACGGCGGCATCGATGCCGGATCAGCGAGCCTGTTCCTGATCATCTTTCTGTGGACGCCGCCGCATTTCTGGGCCCTGGCGCTGTTGCGGGCGCGTGATTATGAGCGCGCCGGCATACCGATGCTGCCCGTGGTTGCCGGTGGCGACGCCACCCGCCGGCAGATCTTGCTGTACAGTTGTCTCCTGGTGCCGGCCTCGCTGCTTCCGCTGGCGGTGGGCATCGCGGGCCTTCTATATGGCGGCGCTGCGATCGTGCTCGGCGGCATTTTCGTGTGGCACGCCTTCACCGTCTACCGCCTGCGTCAGGGTGAGTATGCGGCAACCGCTGCCCGCCGGCTGTTCGCCTATTCGGTCGTCTACCTGTTCTTGATCTTCGGAACCCTGCTCGCCGAACACGCGCTTGCTGTAGCGCCGTTTGTAGGCCGGTAGGAGCATGGCGGTGGAGGACCCCGTTGAGCGGCGCAACTGGACCCCGGAGGAACTGGCGCGGCGGCGCAAGCGCTCGATTG
>CAYWVA010000477.1:0-2344 GCA_964461545.1 uncultured Rhizobiaceae bacterium
GCCTCGCGGGTCATCCGCCAGTCGTCGAGCACCCAGGTGACGTCGCGGTCGACCTCGATCGGCTGGCGCTCCTCTACGATCAGGGCGCCGGACAGGCCGCGGCCCGCCTGTTCGAAGGTGCGCAGGTGCGGGTGATACCAGAAAGTGCCTGCATCGTGCAGGTCGAACTCATAGATGAAGCTGTCGCCGGGGGCGATCGGGCTTTGCGTGACATGCGGCACCCCGTCCATGGCGTTGGGCAGGCGGATGCCGTGCCAGTGGACGGTGGTCGCCTCCTTAAGCCTGTTGGTGACCACGACGCGCAGTGTGTCGCCCTGGCGGGCGCGGATCTCAGGCCCGGGCACGGTGCCATTGTAGCTCCACACCTCGGTTTCCGGGTATGGCTTGGGGACGAGACGCACCCGTGCGGCCGCGGCGACCAGTTCAAGGTTTGCCGGCGCGGCCCCGGCAAGGCGTGACCAAGGCGACAGGACGGCCAGCCCCGCGCCGCCGGCCGCCGCAAGCAGGCTGCGGCGCGTCAAGGCGTGAGGATGGTACCTCATCGCATTTGCCCGCAAACGCCGCTCAGGTCCACGCATTGATGCCATTGCCTTTGCGCCGGGTGCGCGCCGGCAATGCCGGCTCGCCTTGGCCTTGCGCCAGTTCGTGGATGATCGGGCAGTCGGGCCGGTCATCGCCGTGACAATGCTCGGCGAGATGAATGAGCGTGTTGATGATTGCCTCGATCTCGACCATCTTGGCGCGCAACTCTTCGACATGTCCAAGAGCGATGCGCTTTACGTCGGCTGACGCCCGGCCCTGGTCGCGCCACAGCGCCAGCAGTTCGCGGATCTGGGGCACGGAAAAGCCGAGATCGCGGGACCGGCGGATGAACCGCAGGGTGTGGACCTCATGGTCGGAGTAGACACGATAGCCCGACGCCGTCCTGACGGCCTCGCCGATGAGGCCGATCGCCTCGTAGTGGCGAATCATCTTGGCCGAGACGCCAGAGGCCGATGCGGCCTGTCCAATGTTCATTGCTGTAGCTCCTTGTTGCATCATTCGGCCGGCGCCAGTCGGCGCGCGGCGACCGCCGGCCGGGCTTCGGCGAGCGGCTGGCGGAAGCGCCTGAGGCGAAGCGCGTTGGTGACCACGAAGACGCTCGACAGCGCCATGGCGCCGGCAGCCAGGATCGGCGACAGCAGGATGCCAAAGGCCGGATAGAGGACGCCGGCGGCGACCGGGATCAGGCTGGCATTGTAGGCGAAGGCCCAAAACAAATTCTGCTTGATGTTGCGCAGCGTCGCCTTCGACAGAGCGAGCGCGTTCACCACGCCGCGCAAGTCGCCCGACATCAGCACCACATCGGCCGCTTCGATGGCGATGTCGGTGCCGGTGCCGATGGCGATGCCGACGTCGGCCTCGGCGAGGGCGGGGGCATCGTTGATGCCGTCGCCGACGAACGCGATTGTGCGGCCGCCGGCAAGGCGGCGCACCGCATCGACCTTGCCCCCCGGCAACACTTCGGCCACCACCTCGTCGATGCCGAGGCGCCGGGCGATGGCTTGCGCCGTGGCGCGGTTGTCGCCGGTGATCATCGCCACCTTCAGCCCGAGATCGTGCAGCGCGCCGATGGCCTGGGGCGTGGAGTCCTTGATGGGGTCGGCCACCGCGATGATCGCCGCCAGCTTGCCGTCGATGGCCGCATAGAGCGGCGACTTGCCGTCCTCGCCGAGGCGGCGCGCCGTGCTTGAGAACTCCGAGACGTCAAGGCCAAGCTTGGCCATGAAACGGTCGGCGCCGACCTCGACCTTGCGGCCGCCGGCCTCAGCGGCGATTCCGAAGCCGGCCGTGGCCTCAAAGCCGGTGACGGTTTCGAGCGCCAGGTTGCGGCCCTTGGCGGCAGACACGATGGCTTCGCCGATCGGGTGTTCGGAGCGGCTTTCGACCGAAGCGACGAGGCGCAGGACCTCGCTCTCCTCGAAGCCGTCGCGGACCACCAGATCGGTCAACTGCGGGCGGCCAAGAGTGAGGGTTCCGGTCTTGTCGAGGGCGATGACCTCAGCATTGCGCAGGCTCTGGAGCGCGTCGCCCTTGCGGAACAGCACGCCCATTTCGGCTGCCCGGCCGGTGCCGACCATGATCGAGGTCGGGGTGGCCAGACCCATGGCGCAGGGACAGGCGATGATCAGCACGGCGACCGCATTGACCAGCGCAAACGTCAGCGCCGGCGCCGGGCCGAAGGCGAGCCAGGTCAGGAACGTGAGCACGGCGACGACCATGACGATCGGCACGAAATAGAGCGTGACGCGGTCGACCAGCGCCTGAATGGGCAGCTTGGAGCCTTGGGCGGCCTCAACCATGC
>CAYWVA010000478.1:0-2334 GCA_964461545.1 uncultured Rhizobiaceae bacterium
CCGTGCAGGCTCCAGACGTTCTGCGGGTGCTGGCAGGCGCGGCTCAGCGTGCCGTCGAGGCCGAGATCGGCGCGGTAGACCGCTTCGGCTTCCTCTACCCGCCCCTGATCCAGCAGCAACGCGCCCAGGGCGTGTCGGGTCGGCTGCATCCAACCCCACGGCTCGTCATAGGGCAGCGTGTCGTCAAGCTCGACTGCCTTGTAGAGATGCGCAAAGGCCTTGTCGCAGTTGCCTTTGTGGTACTCGAGTTCACCGAGCATCATGTGCTCGGCCACCTTCAGGATGTCGCGGCCGGTGTTGTTGAACAGCATGCGGCTCTCCTGGACGCAGTCCCGAGCGGCGAAGAACTTTTCGCGCTCCGTCTCGGCCTCCGCAATCCTGCGGGTATTGGCGAGCGCCACCGTGCGGGCGTAGCGCATCAGCGCCGTGGTCATTGAATAGAGCTCGGCGTCCTCCGGCAACGGCTGCGCCAGGATGGCCTGCCACATTCCGAAGCGGATCAGCACGTGCTGCTTCATCGCAACGAAGGCCTCGAACCAGTCCGCCATCTTGCGGAGCAATGCCTCAGGCAGCATCGAGACCAGCTCGTCGGCCGTCTGGAGCGCCGCGGTGGGCTGGGCGAGGAACATCGCCCCGTATATCTTGAAGTGGTAGTTGTGGCACCGGTAGAGGGTGTAGAAGTTGTCCGGCCCCTCCCGTTCCAGGAACCGCTGGTCGGCCTCGATGGCAAGAGAATTGCGGCTGACGACGTTCTGGTAATCCCCGCACAGAACGTCGATATGGGTCGCCATGTGGATCAGGTGGCCGGCATCGGGCATCAGGGTGCTGAGCCGGTCGCCGTGCCGGAGGGCGAGTTCGGGCCACGGCGACATCTCCATCACATGGATATACATGTGCAGCAGCCCCGGATGATCCCAGGCGCCGTCGACCTCGCGGAACGCCCGCTCGAGCACCTCCCTGGCTTCAAGCGTGTCGGCGCCCACGGCGGGGCGGCCGGTCGGCAGATCCCACAGCTGCCACGGCGTGCGGTTCATCATTGCCTCGGCGAACAGGCTGGTTATGTCGCAATCGTCCATATGCGCCCGGTAGGCGCCGCGCATGGCCTCGGCATAGGCGTCGTTGCATGGACCGAAATCCTCCACCGGCGTCGCGGGCGCCCGGTGCTGGACCGCTTCGATCAGCGCCCGTTCGGCCGGCGAGACGCGCTCGACAAGCGTCAACGCCGCTTTCGCGGCCGCACGCGCGCTCGCCTGCGCCTCGGATTTCTCGTCCGGCTCAAAAGTGTCCCACTGCCGATTGTAGTTCGGCCCGACCGCATGGGCGATGCCCCAGTGCGCCATCGCGCAATCGGGATCGGCTTTCAGCGCCTCGTTGAAACAAGCGATCGCCTGCTCGTGGTTGAACCCGTAGAGCCAGTTCAGCCCGCGATCGAACCAGCGCTGCGCCTGGTCGGATGTGGTGGTGACTTTACGACCGTGACTTCCAAGATCGAAGTAAGCCAATGCAGCCTCCTGGTATCCGCCGACTGAACGACGCCATTGTGATAGGCCCATGGCGTGCTGCGCGGCAACCTTTGCATTGGCGCCACATCCGGGTGAATTCACGTTGCGGTCGATGATTTCGCCTCTTGCGCCGGAGGCCGGAGACGGCGCACCATAGGGCTCGGAGGCTCCGCCCCATCGGGCGTGTCCGGAATGAGTGGCGGACCCCCTCTCGCAGCCATCGAGGAGGTTCGATCATGACCACTAACAACGGTAGAGCGCCCAAGGGTCCACGATGCATCGCGATCGTGGGCCCATATTTGAGCGGCAAGACGACGCTGCTCGAAGCGATCCTGTTCCGCACCGGCGCCATCCAGCGCCAGGGCAAGATCAGCGAAGGCAACACGGTCGGCGATGCCTCGCCGGAAGCACGCGCCCAGGGCATGAGCGTGGAGCTCAATGTCGCCACCGCGACGTTCCTCGACGAAACCTACACGTTCCTCGACTGTCCAGGCTCGATCGAATTCGCCGAAGAAGCGCGCAACGCCCTGAAGGGCTGCGACGCGGCCGTCGTGGTGTGCGAGCCCGACGACAAGAAGGTGCCGGCGCTGCAGCTCATCTTGAAGGAACTCGACGCCCTCGACGTGCCGCGCTTTGTTTTCGTCAACAAGATCGATCGCACCGAAGGCCGTTTGCGCGACGTCCTGGGTTATCTGCAACCGGCGAGCTCCAAGCCGCTGGTGCTGCGCCAGGTGCCGATCTGGAACGACGGCATCGCGGTCGGCTTCGTCGACCTGGCGCTCGAGCGCGCCTTCATCTACCGCGAGCACGCCAACAGCGAAGTGGCGGAAAT
>CAYWVA010000479.1:0-2333 GCA_964461545.1 uncultured Rhizobiaceae bacterium
GGAACGCTTCGTCCTGGCCGAGTACTTGTACTACCGGGGCAAGATGCAGCAGGCGGCCGAGATGTTCGCTATGATCGACGACAGGGCGCCCGAGCCGTTCCGTAAGGTCGCACCCGGGCGGAAGTCCGTGATCGCGTCTATGCTCGCGCGTCACTCAGGAACCATCGACGGCATGAAGCCGCGCTTCTTTTTCATCAGGAGTGCGGCCTACCCGAACAGCATCTTCGCCCATAACTCGTCGGTCGAGCCCGAGGTCATGTCGGAGCTTTCGTTCGGGCGCGAAGTGAACTTTGACCCATCTTCGACAGTAATTCCTGTATTGCAGTCACTAAGTGATTGATTATATTGATTTCGATTTTGGTTCTGCGGAATAATGTAGTGCCACGTTTCGGCTGATTTTGCTTTTGTTTTGGCTGCTATTGTGGGATCATGTGCGCACCAACACTGAGTCGGCTGCGCCAATGTATTTCCGCAAGAAGACCTCTGCCGGACGAAGCTACCTGCAGATCGTCGAAAGCCGGCGCCAGGGCAAAGCGGTGCGCCAGCAGGTCATCGCCACCCTCGGCCGTCTCGATGAGTTGGAGGCCGCCGGCCAGTTGGAGCGGCTGCTGCGCTCCGGCGCCCGGTTCGCCGCCAAGGCCCTCGTCTTGGAGGCGGTGCGCGACGACAAGACCGTGAGCGCCTCGGTCGAGCGGATCGGCCCGCCGCTGGTCTTCGAGCGGCTGTGGGAAGAGACCGGCTGCCGGGCTGTGCTGAACGAGCTTGCCGCCGCGAGGGGCCATCAGTTCTCCCTGGAACGGGCCGTGTTCCTGACCGTGCTGCACCGGCTGATGGGCGGCGGGTCGGATCTCGCTGCCGAGCGCTGGCGCGAGGACTATGCGATCACCGGCATGGACGGCATCGAGCTGCACCACCTCTACCGCGCCATGGCCTGGCTCGGCGGGGCCTTACCCGAAGCGGACCAGGACGCGGCCACGCCGTTTGCGCCGCGTTGCGTCAAGGACCTTGTCGAAGAACGGCTGTTTGCCTTGCGCCGCGACCTGTTCAGCCGGCTCGACCTGGTGTTCATGGACACCACCAGCCTCTACTTCGAAGGCGCCGGCGGACAGACACTCGGCCGCTACGGCTACAGCAAGGATCATCGCCCGGACCTGAAGCAGATGATCCTGGCCGTCGTCATTGACGGCGACAGCCGGCCGGTCTGCTCGGAGATGTGGCCCGGCAATACCGCCGACGTCACCGCGCTGGTTCCCGTGATCGACCGGCTGCGCCGGCGCTTTGCCATCGGCCGGGTCTGCGTCGTCGCCGACCGCGGCATGATCAGCGCCGAGACCATCGCAGCCCTCAAAGAACGCAAGCTGCTCTACATCCTGGGAACGCGCGAGCGCAACGACAAGGCCGTGCGCGACCGGGTGCTCGCCGACACGGCCCCCTTCGTGCCGCTGACGATTGCCGGCCGCGACAAGGACGTCGATTACGCTGCCAAGGCCGTCGAGGTCGCAGGCACCCGCTACATCGTCTGCCTCAACCACGAACAAGCCAAAAAGGATGCCGCTGACCGCACGGCGATCGTGGAAAGCCTGAAGCGCCAACTCAAGCGAGGCGACAAGGCGCTCGTCGGCAACACCGGCTATCGCCGCTATCTCAAGACCGCCGGCGACGGCCGCTTCGCCGTCGACCAGGCCAGGGTCGAGGTGGATGCCCGCTTCGACGGCATCTTTGTCCTGCAAACCAATACCGATCTCGATCCGCTGCGGGCCATGCTGCGCTACAAGCAGTTGTGGACGGTGGAGCAGACCTTCCGCACCGCCAAGCATCTTCTGGCCACGCGGCCGATCTTCCATAAGCTCGACGAGACCATTCGCGGCCACGTCTTCTGCTCGTTCCTCGCGCTCGTGCTCAAGAGCGAGCTGGAAAGTCGCATCGCCGACCTCGGCCTCGAGGCGTCCTGGCCGGCGATGCTGGCCGATCTCAACTCGCTGACCCGCACCGAAGTCGAGCAGGAGGGCAAGCGCTTCTTCGTACGTTCCGCGCCGCGGCCGGCCGCGACCATCGCCTTGCGCGCTGCCAGGGTTGCATTGCCGCCGACCATCGAGGCTCTCGCCGCTACCTGATCAATCGCCCGCCACAAATCGAAATGTCGTGCCACGCCGCATCTTCAGCCTCGATTTGGCTTGCTTTTCAAAATCTTGCTAATTCGTAATGTCGAAGATGGGTTTGAACCGCTTCTGGCGGGCCTGACCGCAGGTATTGCGCCCGCAAGAGTGTCTAACACCTTTTTTCAACATGCTCCTGCCGGGCTGTCGGCCTACTGCGGCCGAGGCAAAGCGGAT
>CAYWVA010000480.1:0-2325 GCA_964461545.1 uncultured Rhizobiaceae bacterium
GCCGCCAGGTGAACCCCATGGCGCGATACAGCGGATGCAGCACCGAGAACGAGAAATTGGCCCGGGCCAGCGGCACGCCGGCGGCGGCAAGCCGCTCGCAGCAGCCGCTCACCAGGGCCTCAAGCTCGGTGTCTTCGAGCGCCCGGGCCATCAGCCAGTCGGCTACCCGGTCGATGAGGGTGGTCGAAACGGTCGTCGCCATGTTGTGCTGCCTTCCACGCAGGAGACCGCGGCCGGCCGGCACCCAAGAAGAGTTTACGCCCGATCCGCTGCCGTCTAATAGTGCCTCGGGGGCGAATTTACGAGGCCTGGGGGCGGGGCAAGTCCAATGTTTGCCAAGATTCTGATTGCCAATCGCGGCGAGATCGCCTGCCGGATCATCCGCACGGCACGGGCGATGGGCATCCGCACGGTTGCGGTCTATTCGCAAGCCGACCGCCGGGCGCTGCATGCCGAGATGGCCGACGAGGCGGTCGAGATCGGGCCGGCGCCGGCGGCCGAATCGTATCTGCGCATCGAGGCCATCGTCGAGGCCTGCCGGCGCACCGGCGCTGAGGCCGTGCATCCTGGCTACGGCTTCCTGTCGGAGAACCCGCAGTTCCCCGACGCTTTGGCGGCGGCTGGCATCGTGTTCATCGGGCCGCACGCCGAAGCCATCCGGGCGATGGGCGACAAGATCGAATCGAAGAAGTTTGCCGCCCGAGCCAAGGTATCGACCGTTCCAGGCCACATCGGTATCGTCGAAGACGAGACCGAAGCCGCCCGGATCGCCGAGGAGATCGGATTTCCGGTGATGATCAAGGCGTCGGCCGGCGGCGGCGGCAAGGGCATGCGCATTGTCCGCAACGCGGCCGAAGTCGAGGAGGGCTTTCGCCGGGCGCGCTCGGAAGCAAAATCGTCCTTCGGCGACGACCGGGTGTTCCTGGAAAAGTTCATTGAGAACCCGCGCCACATCGAGATCCAGGTGCTCGGCGACAAGCACGGGGCTGTCATCCATCTGGGCGAGCGCGAATGCTCGATCCAGCGGCGCAATCAGAAAGTGGTCGAGGAGGCCCCCTCACCGCTTCTCGATGCCCCAACGCGCAGCCGCATGGGCGCCCAGGCGGTGGCGCTTGCCAAGGCTGTCGGCTACGATTCGGCCGGCACGGTGGAGTTCGTCGCCGGCCAGGACAAGAGCTTCTACTTTCTCGAGATGAATACCCGCCTGCAGGTCGAGCACCCGGTCACCGAGCTTGTCACCGGCATCGATCTGGTCGAGCACATGATCCGGGTGGCGGCCGGCGAGCCCCTGAGGATCGCCCAGGACGACGTCAAGCTCAATGGCTGGGCGGTCGAGACCCGCATCTATGCCGAGGACCCGTATCGCAATTTCCTGCCGTCGAGCGGTCGGCTGGTGCGCTACCGGCCGCCAACTGAAGTCTCGCGCGACGAGGGCACGGTGCGCAACGATACCGGCGTCTATGAGGGCGGCGAGATCCCGGTCCACTATGATCCGATGATCGCCAAGCTGTGCACCCATGGCCCCAGCCGCGAGGCGGCCATCGCCCTGATGGCCGAGGCGCTCGACACCTTCGTCATTGATGGCATCCAGCACAACGTGGCGTTCCTCGCCGCCGTCATGGCCAACGAACGCTGGCAAGGCGGGCGGCTCTCCACAGGGTTCATCGACGAGGAGTTCGCCGAGGGCTTTCATGGCGCCGGCGCCGATGCGGCACTCACCGCAAGGCTGGTGACGGTGGCAGCGGCGCTCGACCATGTCGAGACCCGCCGGCGCCACCAGATCAGCGGCCAGATGGCCGCCGGGCGGATGGTCAAGTGGTCGCCCGTCCGGGTGGTCCGGCTTGGATCGCAGTGGCACGAGGTGGAGTTGGCAGAGGATGGAGCACGGCTCATCCGCATCGTCCACCGCGGCCAGGGGAGCGAAAGTGGCAGCGAACGGGTGGTCGAGTCGGACTGGACGCCGGGCGTGCCGGTGTGGCACGGCCGCATCGACGGCGATGCGATCGCCGTCCAGGTGCGCGCGGTCCTCAACGGCTACCGCCTGTCGCACCGCGGAGTCGAGACCGAAGCCCACGTCTATACACCGCGCGAAGCCGAACTTGCCAGGATCATGCCGGAACAGGCCGGCGCCGACACCTCCAAGACGCTCTTGTGCCCGATGCCGGGGCTGGTCGTGTCGATCAATGTCGAGCCCGGCCAGAGCGTGAAGACGGGCGAGGCGCTGGCCGTCGTCGAGGCCATGAAGATGGAGAACATTCTGCGCGCCGACCGTGATGTCACAGTCAAGGCGATCCATGTCCGCACCGGCGACAGTCTGGCGGTCGA
>CAYWVA010000481.1:0-2303 GCA_964461545.1 uncultured Rhizobiaceae bacterium
GTGCCGCGGGCGCTGTTCGCCGAGATCCTGCGCCGGATCGACCGGCTGAGACCACAGCCGCCGCCGCTCCCGGCATGAGCATCGGGAGCGATGAACGATGACAATTCAGAGGCGACGTGCGGCCATGATCGACCCGGGAACTGCTCAACGCTCGCCAAAATGCGGGGCGCAGCCCCGAAAAGCTGCGTCTGAGCCACCTCGCGGCTCGCGCCAACCCACGTTCCGGCCCTTTCGGGCTTGCCTGGCGTGCTGGAACGAAGCAAGGTCGCCTTCGGAAGCCGGCATCCGGGGAATCTCGGCAACCATGACTCTATTCTCCAATCTTGAAGAGACGGACCTGGAAACGAGGCCGGGCTCACACATGACAAGACCGAGGGAGGCCTTCGATGGTAGTCGTCGCGGAAAACAGTTCGACCAGTTCTGAAAGATTCGTGGCGAGAGACCTACGAATACCCTTCATTCTGCTGGTGCTGTGCTTCACGGCATGGGGCGCGGCGGCGAACCTCACAGACATACTGGTCGGTGTTTTTCGTGGCATCTTTGACATGTCGAATTTCCAGGCTTCGCTGGTGCAGTTCGCGTATTATGGCGCATATTTTTTGCTCGCCCTACCGGCGGGCTTCATCAACAAACAGTACGGTTACAAAACTGGTGTGCTGGTAGGGCTGGGTCTCGCCGCTGCTGGCGGTCTGATGTTCCTGCCGGCCAGTCAGTTGCTGGTCTACGAGATGTTTTTGCTGGCCCTGTTCGCCCTTGCTGCCGGGCTTTCCATTCTCGAGACATCTGCGAACCCGTTTGTTATTGCCATGGGCAAAGAATCAACGGCAACGCAGCGGCTTAACCTTGCCCAGTCGTTTAACCCCATTGGCGCAAATATCGGCGTCCTGATGGGGGCGGTCTTCATTCTGCCCGCGCTTACTCCCGAAGCAAGCAAGGTGATCATGAGTGACTCGCAGTTGCTCGCCAGTCAAAAGGCGGATTTGGCGCTCGTGCTCAAGCCCTATCTCGGCATCGCCTTGGTGCTGGTCTTGATCTGGCTGCTGATCGTCTTCAGAAAGTTCGAGTTGCCGCAGACTGCAGCCGCAACTGTCGAAGACATCCCATCGGGTAACGTCGCAGGACGGCTATGGAGAAACCGGCACTATCGCTACGGGGTGATAGCCCAATTCTTCAACGTTGCAGCCCAGACCTGCGTGTGGACCTTCACGATCCTCTATGCCCAGGACGTGGTGGGTGTTTCGCCGGAGGCTTCCGGCTGGTGGCTGCAGGCTAGCCTCATCATTTTTTTGCTCTCACGCTTTCTCATGACGTGGTTGCTCGGCATCATCCGACCGTCGCTTTTGCTGCTCATCATGGCGCTGTTTGGCGTAGGTTGTTGTGTCATCGCGATATTCTCGCTCGACACCCTCGGGTTGATAGGGGTCGTTTCCGCTTCCGCATCGCTGTCCTTGATGTTCCCAACGATCTACGGTTTGGCTTTGCAGGGACTGGGCGAGGACGCCAAGTTTGGTTCGGCCGGTCTCGTCATGGCCATCCTTGGAGGTGCCATCATGCCCATGGTGCACGCTGCGGTGATGGACGAAGTAGGACCTGCGATGGGCTATGTGGTGCCAGGCGTCTGCCTCGCCCTCGTCGGCGCCTATGCTCTGTTCGATCTCAGGAACACGCGTCCGGCGATATCCGATGTGGCGGTTTCGGCATCGGCAGGAGACATGTCATGACAGGCATCAAGTCAAACCTGCGGCGGCTGGCCGGATCGTTGTTGCTGGCGGGGCTCGGGGCCACACTCGGCGCATGCTCGGAAGAGCCGGACGTGACGATCGGGCTGATTACCAAGCAGGAAGTGAACCCGTATTGGGTGACCATGCGTGAGGTGGCCGAGGACACGGCGAAAAAGAACGACGTCACGCTGCTCACAGCGACCGGCACGAGCGATGTGGATGTCGAAAGCCAGCAGCGCGCCCTGCAGGAGATGGTCGCCGAGGGTGCCAAAGGCATACTCATCGCGCCAACCAGTTCGACGGAACTGCTGTCGGCCATCGAGGCGGCGCGGGAACAGGGTGTGCTTGTCATCGCCGTGGACACACCGGTCGATCCGTTGGATGCGGTGGACGCCTATTTCGCCACCGACAACGAAGCTGCCGGTCGGTTGGTCGGGCAGTATGCCCTCGTCAAGGCCCAAGAAATGGGCATCGAGCCTAAGATCGCGATGCTCGACCTCGCACCGGGCATAAGCTCGGGCGAGTTGCGGCACGCGGGCTTCCTGGACGGCTTCGGAATTGCCGAGGGCGACCCCGCCATCG
>CAYWVA010000482.1:0-2300 GCA_964461545.1 uncultured Rhizobiaceae bacterium
ACGGCACGATGCATTCCGGCGGCAAGCCCTCGACGCGCGACATGTTCGAGGGCGTCTTTGCTACCATGCCGCCGCATCTGCGCCGCCAACGCCAGAAGGCGGGAGTGTGAGCCATGGCGCGAATGACCATGATCGAGGCGATTCGCAGCGCCATGGACGTGTCTATGGGCCGCGACGAAACCGTCGTCGTCTTCGGCGAGGACGTGGGCTATTTCGGCGGCGTGTTCCGCTGCACGCAAGGCCTGCAGCAGAAATACGGCACTACCCGCTGCTTCGACACCCCGATCAGCGAGCTTGGCATCGTCGGCTCGGCAATCGGCATGGCCGCCTATGGCCTCAAGCCCTGCGTCGAGATTCAGTTCGCCGACTATGTCTACCCGGCCTACGACCAGATCGTCTCGGAGGCGGCGCGGATCCGCTACCGCTCGGCCGGGGAGTTCACCTGCCCGATCGTCATCCGCATGCCGACGGGCGGCGGCATCTTCGGCGGCCAGACCCACAGTCAGAGCCCAGAGGCGCTTTTCACCCACGTCTCGGGGCTGAAGGTGGTGGTGCCGTCGAACCCGCATGACGCCAAGGGGCTATTGATCGCCGCCATCGAGGACCCCGATCCGGTGATCTTCCTGGAGCCAAAGCGGCTGTACAACGGTCCCTTCGACGGCCACCATGACAGGCCGGTGACGCCGTGGTCGAAGCATCCCATGGGCGAGGTGCCCGACGGGCATTTCACGCTGCCGCTCGGCAAGGCAATGATCCGGCGCTCTGGCACGGCGGCCACCGTGCTGGCCTACGGCACCATGGTCTACGTGGCGGAAGCCGCCGCTGAGGAGACCGGCATCGACGCCGAGGTGATCGATCTGCGCACGCTTTTGCCGCTCGATCTCGATGCCGTCATCGCCTCGGTCAGGAAGACCGGGCGCTGCGTTGTCGTGCACGAGGCGACGCTGACCTCAGGCTTCGGCGCGGAACTGGCGGCGCTGGTACAGGAGCATTGCTTCTACAGCCTCGAGGCGCCGGTGGCCCGGGTGACAGGCTGGGACACGCCCTATCCGCACGCCCAGGAATGGGACTATTTCCCCGGGCCGAAGCGGGTCGGCGAGGCGCTCCTCGACGTGATGGAGGCGTGACATGGTGGAGCGCATCATCAAGCTTCCCGACGTCGGCGAAGGCGTCGCGGAGGCCGAAGTGGTCGAATGGCATGTGAAGGTCGGCGATCTCGTCCGCGAGGACGCCGTCCTCGCCGCAGTGATGACCGACAAGGCAACCGTCGAGATCCCCGCCCCGGCCGACGGCAAGGTCTCCTGGCTGGGCGCCGAAGTCGGTGACACCGTGGCAGTCGGAGCGGCGCTGGTGAAGCTGGAAGTCGAAGGCGAAGGAGCGCCGGACGACGCGCCCATCGCGACGGCTGCAGCGCTGGCCGAGGAGCCTAAAGCCGACGACGTCGCCGAGGAAACCGAAGCCGAGTCCGAGCCTGCACCAGCCACCGAACCGGCGCCCAAGGCCGCGGCTGCCAGGACGGAGGGACTCGCTCCTGCCGCTCCAGTCGCTCCAGCAACCGGGGCCCCGCGCCCCGAGGGCGAAAAGCCGTTTGCCTCGCCGGCTGTGCGCTTGCGCGCCAGGGAGGCGGGCGTCGACCTGCGCCAGGTGCCGGGGACCGGGCCGGCCGGGCGCATCAGCCACGAGGACCTCGACGCCTTCATCGCCCGCGGCCGGCAACCGGCCACCCCCGGCCTCAAGCGCAGCACCGAGATCGAGGAAATCAAGGTCGTGGGCTTGCGCCGCCGCATCGCCGAGAAGATGGCGCTGGCCAAGGCGCGCATCCCGCATATCACCTATGTCGAGGAGATCGACGTCACGGCGCTCGAAGACCTGCGCGCCAGGCTGAACGACGAAAAGCCGGCCGACCGGCCGCGCCTGACCATCCTGCCCTTCCTGATGCGGGCCATGGTCAGGGCGATCGGCGAGCAACCGAAGATCAACGCCCACTTCGACGACGAGGCGGGCATCATTTATCGCCATGGCGGCGTCCATATCGGCGTTGCCACCCAGACCGACGCCGGGCTGATGGTCCCCGTCGTGCGTCACGCCGAGGGGCGCGATCTGTGGGACTGCGCTCGGGAGTTGAACAGGCTTGCCGCAGCGGCGAAATCCGGTACGGCGACACGCGACGACCTGACCGGCTCGACCATCACCATAACCTCGCTCGGCGCGCTCGGCGGAATCATGTCGACGCCGATCATCAACCATCCCGAGGTGGCGATCGTCGGCGTCAACAAGATGGCCGTGAAGCCGGTCTGGGA
>CAYWVA010000483.1:0-2297 GCA_964461545.1 uncultured Rhizobiaceae bacterium
TGTAGTACGACGCCCCACCATTGAGCTAAGGCGACATCCACTGTTGCGCAGTGGAGTCGCTGATTTTCGGTTCTCGGCCTGACACGCTTACCTCCCGATGCGGGAGGGGGGCGCGATGGCGAACAAGCTCGATGCGGAGGCTCGCATGACCATTAAGTCTCTCGCAGGGCGCGGCCACAGCAACCGCGCCATTGCTCGATTGCTCGGCGTACATGAGAACGCCGTGCGTTATCATCGTCGGCGCCTGGCGGCCGATGCCACCGACGGGCGCAGCCGCCAGAGTCATCTGGCGGTTGGGTTCGCGCCGGCGATTTCCCATTGGCTCGAGCAGCGCGATGGCGATGGTCCGCTCAACCTGGCGGCGCTGCACGATTGGCTGGTGGCCGAGCACGGCTACCCCGGCAGCCTGCGCTCGCTGCAGCGGTACTTTCGCGCCCACTACCCACAACCACGGATCCGAGCACGGCGCCGCGTGGAGACGCCGCCGGGCGCCCAGGCACAAGCGGATTGGGCGGAGTTTGCGCGCGTACCGATGGGCGGACGGCACGAGCGGCTGTCGCTGTTCGCGCTGAAGCTGTCCTTTTCACGGTTTCCGGCCTTCATTTGGTCGACCCGCCAGGACCAGCTGGCCTGGCACCGTGTGCACAACGAAGCGTTTCGCCGCTTCCAGGGCCTCCCTGCGGTCGTGCGCATCGACAACCTCAAGACCGGGATGTCGCGCGGTGCCGGGCCCTGGGGAGAGATCAATCGCCATTACCGCGCCTACGCACGCGGTGTCGGCTTTCATATCGATGCCTGCTTACCGCGTCAACCGCAGGCGAAGGGTAAAGTGGAACGGGTGATCCGTGATCTCCGCGGCGGTTTCTCCCCCTACGCCGGACACTGGGAGTGTCTGGAAGAACTGCAACAGGCCACCGATGCGTACGTCGATCGATTGATCCTGCGCCGGCTCTCGCCCGCCACCGGGCAGAGCGTGGCGCAGAGCTTGGCCCTGGAACGCTCCTGCCTGTCCCCGCTGCCGCTGTTGCCCGAGCCCTTCGATATCGCCGTCTCGCGCGTCGTCGCCATCGACGCCACCGTCGGCTTCGAGCAACGCCGCTATTCGGTGCCGTTCGCCTGGATCGGGCGGCGCGTGGAGATCCGCGGTGCGGCCGGGCGCGTTCAGGTGCTGGCAGATCAGCGCGTGATCGCCGTACATCCCCGTCACACCCCGGAGCGCATCCTGATCGATCCCAGCCACTACGAGGGCCCCTCCACCGATCACGTCCAGGCCCCCATGCCGCTCGGCCGCATGGGCCGCAAGCTCGCCACTCTCCAGGCTCTGCCGCCGGAGCGCCGTCCCATCAACCTCTATGCAGCGCTCGCGGAGGTGGCCCGATGAACCGTAAAGCTGTGACGACTCCCAAGGTCGATCTCGATGCCACCCGCCAAAGGCTCGAGCGCCTCAGTCTCGTACACGCCGCCGAGCAGCTCGATACCCTGATCAGCGATGCCGTCAAGCAGGACAGCGGCGCACATCAGGTCATCGACCGCTTGCTCGATGCCGAACTCGATCGGCGCGAGGAACGACGCCTGCAGACGTCGTTGCGGCTCTCCGGTCTGCCCACTGGCCACACGCTCAGCAACTTCGACTTCAGCTTCCAGCCCTCCGTGGAGCGTTCCCGCATCGAGACGCTCGCCACCTGTCAGTGGATCCGCGAGAACCGTACGCTGCTGATCCAGGGGCCGCCCGGTGTCGGCAAGACTCACCTCGGCATCGCCCTCGGGGTCAAAGCGATCGAGCACGGCTTCGGTGTAGTCTTCTATCGGCTCGATGAGCTGCTGCCACTCATGCGCCGCGACGCCGAACTGTCGCCTTCCTTGCTGCGGCGCAAGAAGTATGTCAACACGGGCTTGCTGATCCTCGATGAGGTCGGCTTCGAGCCGATGAGCCGGCACGACGCCACGTTGTTCTTCCGGCTCGTCTCCCACCGCTACCAGAAAGGCGCCATCCTCATCACGACCAACAAAGGGATCGAGGCTTGGCCTGAAATCCTCGCCGGCGATGAAGTCCTCGCTACCGCCATCCTTGATCGGCTGCTCCATCACAGCCACGTACTCAACATCAAAGGCCGCTCCTACCGACTGCGGGAGCTCGAATCCGCCCTCGCCGCCGCCAGTTGACCGTCTCACAGGCCCCGGCGTCGTCGTATGCCGGGGCCTGACCATTAACCTACTGAATCCGTTCCATTCATCCTCCCCCTATGTGCGCAAGACTGGGTGTCGCCTTACTGCGCAAGAGTGGATGTCGCTTGACA
>CAYWVA010000484.1:0-2297 GCA_964461545.1 uncultured Rhizobiaceae bacterium
TATTCCACCGTGATGCCGGTGATCGCCGTCTCGGTCAGCTGGCCGGCAAAAAGCCCGAGCTGGTCGACAAGTGTGATGAACGGCCTGAGGCGGGGCGCCTCGTCAGCGGTGATCGAGGGCATGTTGAGGGCGTTGGTGACGGCGCCGGTGCTGAGATAGTCGGCCATCTGCTCGGCGATCTGCAGGGCAACGTTCTCCTGGGCCTCTGCGGTCGAGGCGCCGAGATGGGGCGTGCAGATGACGTTGTCGAAGGCGAACAGCGGATTGACGAGCGCAGGCTCGGTTTCAAACACGTCGAGCGCCGCCCCGCCGAGGTGTCCGCTGTTGAGCGCCGCGGCAAGCGCCTCTTCGACGATCAGCCCGCCGCGGGCGCAATTGATGACCCGCGCCCCCCGTTTCATGCGCGCCAGGGCCGTTTCGTCGATGATGTGGCGGGTCCGCTCGGTGAGCGGGGTGTGCAGCGAGATGAAATCGGCGCGGTTGAGCAGCTCGTCGAAGTCGACCTTCTCCACCCGGATCTCGATCGCCCGCTCAGGGCTCAGATAGGGATCATAGGCGATGACCTTCATGCGCAGGCCCAGCGCCAGGTCGGCGACGATCGAGCCGATGTTGCCACAGCCGATGATGCCGAGCGTCTTGTTGAACAGCTCCACCCCCATGAAGCGGTTCTTTTCCCACTTGCCGGCCCTGGTCGAGGCATCGGCGGCGGGAATCTGGCGGGCCAGCGCCATCATCAGCGATACCGTGTGCTCGGCCGTGGTGATGGCGTTGCCGAGGGGGGTGTTCATCACGATGATGCCGCGTGCCGAGGCGGCGGCAAGGTCAATGTTGTCAACGCCGATGCCGGCGCGGCCGATGACCTTGAGCCGGCCGGCCCGCTCGATGACCTTGGCCGTCACCTTGGTAATCGAGCGCACGGCCAGGCCGTCATAGCTGCCGATGGCCGCCGCCAACGCCGCCTTGTCAGCACCGAGCTCGGGCCGGTAATCGGCCTCGATGCCGCGGTCGGCGAACACTTTTACCGCCGCAGGCGACAGCATGTCGGAGATCAGAACGCGACCGGACATCAGCAATTTCCTCGGGCAAGACAAGGGATTGGCGTTAACTCACGCAGCGGCCCGCGCCGTGGCCTGGTCATAGGCCCAGTCGAGCCACGGGGTCAGCGCCGCGATGTCGGCCACCTCGACGGTGGCGCCGCACCAGATGCGCAAGCCCGGCGGCGCATCGCGATGAGAGGCAATGTCGTAAGCCACGTTTTCGCCTTCGAGCAACTTGGCGATGCGTTTCGGCAAGGCGCTCCGTTCGGCCTCGTCGAGCCGCGTGGTCACGGCGTCGGCGAGCTTGAGGCATACCGAGGTGTTGGAGCGGGTGGCCGGATCGGCGGCGAGGTGGTCGATCCAAGGCGTGTGCCGGACCCAGCGGTCGAGGCGCGCGGCATTGGCATCGGACCGAGCGATCAGCGCCGGCAACCCGCCGAGCGAGGCCGCCCACTGGAGCGCGACGATCCAGTCTTCGAGGCTCAGCATCGAGGGCGTATTGATGGTCTCGCCCTCAAAGATGGCGCGGTTGAGCCTGCCCGACTTTGTCAGCCGGAAGATCTTGGGCAGCGGCCGCGGCGGCACATAGCTTTCCAGGCGCTCCACGGCCCTCGGCGACAGCACCAGCATGCCGTGGGCCGCTTCGCCGCCGAGTGCCTTTTGCCACGAGAACGTGGTGACGTCGAGCTTGGCGAAGTCTAGTCGTTGAGCGAACGCCGCCGAGGTGGCATCGCAGATGGTGAGGCCCTGGCGGTCGGCGGCGATCCAGCTTGCGTCCGGCACCCGCACACCCGACGTGGTGCCGTTCCACGTGAACACCACGTCGCGCGAAAAATCGACCGCAGCGAGATCGGCCAGCCGGCCGTAATCGGCCCTCAGGATGCGCGCCTCGGTGAGCTCGAGCTGGCCCACGACATCGCTGACCCAGCCCTCGCCGAAGCTCTCCCAGGCCAGCAGATCGACCCCGCGCGCCCCCAGCATCGACCACAGCGCCATCTCCACCGCCCCGGTGTCGGAGGCCGGCACGATGGCGACAAGATGGCTGTTGGGCACCTCCAGAACCTGGCGGGTGAGATCGATGGCCAGCTTGAGCCGCGCCCTGCCCTCGCTTGAGCGGTGCGAGCGACCGACAAGCGCGTTCGCCAGCCGGTCCACCGACCAGCCCGGCGGCTTGGCGCACGGGCCTGAGGAGAAGTGCGGTGATGCCGGCCGCACCGCCGGTTTCGCTTGAGCCATGTGGCCATCCTTCCAGAGGATCTC
>CAYWVA010000485.1:0-2291 GCA_964461545.1 uncultured Rhizobiaceae bacterium
TTCGACACGGTTCCCGAGCCGATGATGGTGCCGGCGCTGAGCGGCCGGGTCCTGGCGGCATGAGCGATGAGGGTGGGAAAGTCGAAGGTCATGTCCCGGCCGGCGTCGGGCCGCCCGAAGGGGACCCCGTTGACAAACGACAGCACGGGCCCAAGCAGCCTGCCGCCGTCCCAGGCGTCTGCAAGCGAGTCCGGCGTCACCGCGACTGGTGAGAAGGCCGATGACGGCTTCGACTGGAAGAAGCCGAAGCCCTTGGCAAGCTCGCCCGGAACGAGGTTGCGCAGACTGACATCGTTCACCAGCATGACGAGCTTGATGTGCCGCCCGGCCGCTTCCCGCCCTATGCCCATCGGCACGTCGTCGGTGACGACCGCCACCTCGGCCTCAAAGTCGATGCCCCAGGCCTCGTCGGCGAGCCGGATCGGCGCATGGGGCGCCAGGAAGCAGTCCGAGCCGCCCTGGTACATCAGTGGATCGGTCCAGAAGCTTTCCGGCATCTCGGCTCCGCGCGCCTTGCGGACAAGCTCCACGTGGTTGACGTAAGCCGAGCCGTCGGCCCACTGGAATGCCCGCGGCAGGGGCGACAGGCACCGGGCCTCGTCGAACGCCTCGCCCTTGAATCGACCAAGTGTCACTCCGTCGGCGAGTTCTCTCAGGCCCGGCTCGCATTCTGCCCAATTGTCGAGCGCCTCCTGCAGGGTTGAGGCCACCGCGCCGGCAGGCGTGCAGCGGGTGAGGTCGCGCGACACGCAGATCAGCCGCCCGTCGCGGCTGCCGTCATCGAGCGTGGCCAGTCTCATGGTGGGTCCGCCGCGCTTGTATCCCGCATACCTCCCCTAGAAAGGGGGAGGTCGGCCCGAAGGCCCGGGTGGGGGTTAATAGGGAGCATCAATTCAGTTCGGGAGTGCCGCAGTCAATCCCCTCCCTAACCCTCCCCTTTTCTAGGGGAGGGAACAAGAATTCCCATAGGCCTTGCTCCATCACGGCCTCCCGGTGAAGCGCTTCTCGATCCCGCCCCAGCAGTCGAGGTAGTCGAGCTGCAGGGTCTCAAGTCCAGCGGCGTAGGACGTGACATGCTGCGGATAGCGGGTTTCCAGCATGAAGGCCAGCGTGTTGGAATGCCTGACCGGCTTGAGCTCGGTGGTGCTGGCATGCTTGAAGGCGTCGCTGTCGGGGCCATGCGGCAGCATGCAGTTGTGCAGACTGATGCCGCCTGGCACGAAGCCTTCCGGCTTGGCGTCGTAGACGCCGTAAATCAGCCCCATGAACTCCGACATGACGTTCATGTGGTACCACGGCGGGCGAAACGTGTGTTCGGCCACCGACCAGCGCTCGGGAAAGATCAGAAAGTCGATATTGGCCGTGCCCTCCTCGCCCGACGGCGAGGTCAGGACGGTGAAGATCGACGGGTCGGGGTGATCGAAGAGCAGCGCCCCGACTGGCGAAAAAGTGCGCAGATCATACTTGTAGGGCGCGTAGTTGCCGTGCCAGGCGACCACGTCGAGCGGCGAGTGGCCGAGGTCGCAAGCGTAGAACTTGCCGCCCCATTTGACCGTCAGGGTGCACGGCTCGTCCTTGTCCTCATAGGCCGCCGCGGGCGTCTTGAAGTCGCGCGGGTTAGCCAGGCAGTTGGCGCCGATGGGCCCGCGGCCGGGCAGCGTGAACTTGGCGCCGTGGTTCTCGCAGACATAGCCGCGGGCCGGCCCGTTCACGAGTTGGGCCTTGAACTTGACGCCGCGCGGGATGACGCAGATGTCGCCCGGCGCCACCTCGATCTTGCCCAACTCGGTGAAGAACAGCACGTTGCCTTCCTGCGGGATGACCAGAAGCTCGCCATCGGCATTGTAGAAATATTCGTTGTCCATCGAGGTATTGATCAGGAACACGCCCGCTCCCATGCCGACGTGGGTGTTGGCGTCGCCGCAGGTGGTTACGGTGCGCACACCGGACACGAAGGTCGTGGATTCGTTGGGCATCGGTGGTGGTCCCCAGCGCAGCTGGCCGATGGGCAGATCCTGATCGTCGAGCCACGGCGCGGTCTTCCACTGGTCCATGTCGGTCCTGGCGAAGCGCCCGCTGTGGCGCACCGAGGGCCGGATGCGATACAGCCACGAGCGCTCGTTACTGCCTCGCGGCGCGGTAAAGGGCGAGCCCGACAGCTGTTCGGCATAGAGGCCATAGGCGCAGGCCTGGGGCGAGTTCTGCCCTTGCGGCAGGGCGCCGGGCAGTGCTTCGGTTTCGAAATCGTTGCCGAAGCCGGGCATGTAGGTGAGGGTCATGAGCGTCTCTCC
>CAYWVA010000486.1:0-2281 GCA_964461545.1 uncultured Rhizobiaceae bacterium
CGTAAGCCTCCGGTGAGTGCCGCGGATTTCGGTGGTGACGGCATGTGCCGGGGCGTTGTCCACTGTCTCTATGGATATGGATAGAGACGGTGTCTTTGCCGGGCGGCTCGAGGTTATCGAGACTGGCCGGCGGCGACGGTGGAGCGAGGCGGAGAAGGTCCGCATTGTTGCGGAGAGCCTGAGGGGACATCGTCAGGCCTCGACGACGGCGCGGCGCCACGGCATTCCCAACAGCCTGCTGTTTCGTTGGCGGCGGGAGTATCGGCAGGGTCGCCTTTGTGCGGGCGGCTCGCATGGCGGGTTCGTCCCGGCGATGGTGATCGCGGAGTCTCCGGCGAGTCCGGCGTCGACGTCTCGCGCGGCGGGTCGGATGGAGATCGTGGCGCTGACCGGCCGCCGGGTGATTGTCGACGGGGATGTCGATGCGGCGGCTCTGGCGCGGGTTCTCGATGTTGTGGAACGTCGATGATCCCGGTTCCCTCCGGTGTGCGGGTGTGGCTGGCCGCTGGCGTGACGGACATGCGCCGGGGCATGAACGGCCTGTCGCTGCAGATCCAGGAGGGCATGGGACGCGATCCCCATGCCGGCGATCTCTACGTCTTTCGGGGGCGCAGAGGCGATCTGATCAAGATTGTCTGGCATGACGGGCTCGGTCTGTCGCTTTACGCCAAGCGGCTCGATCATGGCCGGTTCATGTGGCCGTCGCCGGCGTCCGGCGTGGTGGCGATCTCGCCGGCCCAGCTCGGTTACCTTCTTGACGGGATCGACTGGCGCAATCCGCGTCACACCTGGCGACCGCGTGCGGCAGGTTGACTCAGAGTCCTCAGGGAAGGTCCCGCAATCGTGACGAATCTGCCACTGTGCGCCAATGACCATGACGCCTGGAGAGATCGACGCATTGAGAGCCGCACTGGCTGTGGCCGAGGCGCGCGCCGATGCTGCGGAGATCAAGGCCGCCACGGCTGAGGCGGAGGCGGCGCGGGTCACGGCCCAGGCCTCGAGCACCGAGGCGTTGATCGCCCACCTGAAGCTCGAGATCGAGAAGCTGCGCCGTGAGCTTTATGGCAGCCGCTCGGAGCGCAAGGTTCGGCTTCTGGCGCAGATGGAGCTGCAGCTCGAGGACCTGGCGGCGACGGCCACAGAGGATGAGCTTGCCGCGGAGCGGGCTGCGACTTCCACCACGACGGTCAAGGCATTCCAGCGCAAGGTCCCGTCGCGCAAGCCGTTCCCTGATCATCTGCCGCGCGAGCGGGTGGTCATTGCGGCGCCGACGAGCTGTGGCTGCTGCGGGTCCGATCGACTGTCGAAGCTGGGCGAGGACGTCACCGAGACGCTGGAGGTGATCCCGCGCCGGTGGAAGGTGATCCAGACGGTTCGCGAGAAGTTCGCTTGCCGGGACTGTGAGAAGATCACCCAGCCGCCGGCGCCCTTCCATGTCGTGCCGCGCGGCTGGGCGGGGCCGAGCCTGCTGGCGATGATCCTGTTCGAGAAGTATGGCCAGCATCAGCCGCTGAACCGGCAGCGCGACCGCTATGGGCGTGAGGGCATCGATCTCAGCCTGTCGACGCTGGCCGACCAGGTCGGTGCCTGCGCCTTTGCCCTGCGGCCGCTTCACGATCTGATCGCCCGGCATGTTCTGGCAGCCGATCGCCTGCATGGCGACGACACCATCGTGCCGGTGCTGGCCAAGGGAAAGACGGACACCGGCCGGGCCTGGGTCTATGTGCGCGATGACGCGCCGTTCGGCGGGTCGGCGCCACCGGCGGCGCTGTTCTTCTATTCACGCGACCGCTCGGGCGAGCATCCCGAGAGGCATCTTCAGGGCTTTACCGGTCTGCTGCAGGCCGACGCCTTTGCGGGCTACAATCGGCTCTATCAGCCCGACCGCAAGCCGGGGCCGGTCAGCGAGGCGCTGTGTTGGAGCCATGCCCGGCGCAAGTTCTTCGTTCTGGCCGACATCGCAGCCAATGCCAAGCGCGGCAAGCGGGCGCCGCCGATCTCGCCGCTGGCGCTCGAAGCGGTAAAGCGGATCGATGCGATCTTCGACATCGAGCGGACGATCAACGGCCTGTCGGCCGAGGAGCGCCTCGCCCTTCGCCGCGCCCGCGTCAGGCCCTTCGTCGCCGATCTGGAATCCTGGATGCGCAGCGAACGTGCCAGGCTCTCCCGCCATGCGCCGGTGGCCAAGGCCATGGACTATATGCTCAAGCGCTGGGACGGTTTTGCCCGGTTCCTCGACGACGGCCGCAGCTGCCTGACCAACAATGCCGCCGAGCGGGCA
>CAYWVA010000487.1:0-2266 GCA_964461545.1 uncultured Rhizobiaceae bacterium
TGAGCTGAAGAGCTATGGCTTCACCATTTTCGGCCTGGACAGTGCTGCGCCGCTGCCGATCGGCCAGGCTCAGATCAGCGAGCCCCTGGGGCTGGTGTTCGGGGCCGAGGGCAAGGGTTTGCGCCGCTTGACGCGCGAGGCCTGCGATCAGCTGGTTCGCCTCGACCTGCCGGGACCCATCAAGAGTCTCAATGTGTCGAACGCCGCCGCGCTTGCCCTCTACGCCGTGCAAGCCGGCCGCTGAGGTCAGAGGGTTATCGCCTCTCTAAACCCCGGTGAAGGCGAGCGCCGCGCCGAAGGCATCTTCCGGCACCACGGTCAGCCGCCCTTCGCCTGCGGCGGTGGCCACGCCGGCCCGCTCGACCGCCGCCTGCATTGCGTCGTGGTCGGAGACTCCCAGGGTGAACCCGGCCAGCGCCGGCAGGCGGTGGGCCCGCGGCGGCGTGATGCCGTAGCGCTTGGCGAAGCCGTCGGCGGTCAGCACTGTGATGATGCCCCGGGCGGTGGCGACGTCGACCTGGTGTTCGCTCGCCGCAACCTGGTCGCTGCCGGCAAAACCCTGCATGAACTCGGCGAAATGCAACGGCCGGGGCGCGACCAAACAAACCTCCTTTACGGTGACGGCGGTATTGTCATGGCGCTGATATTCAGGGCGCCAGAACCGCTCCGGCGCGTGCTGCTGGCACACGAAAAATCCGGCACTCTTGATGTCGCGGTGGCCTGTGAAGGCGAGCGAGAATCCGACTTTTACGTCCTCGCCGGTGGGCAGTTTGGCAGGGCGCGAGAAATCGAACGGCTCATAGGTGGCAAGGCCCGCCTGGCGGAACGCTTCAGCGTCGGCGCGGGCGTCGCGGCTGTCGAGGACGAGCATGGAAAAGCCCTCCCCCCGTTCGAGATAGTCCCGGTTGAAGGCTGCAAAGCTGAAGCGGCCGGGCGCGTGCGGCGGTATCAAGGCCGGTTCGACAACACTCAACAGTTCCAGGAACGCGCCGTCGAACTGGACCAGGCTGTTGGCGGTGCCGAACGGATGGCGGGCCGGTGGGGTCAGGGTGAAGCCCAAGGCGCCATAGTGCTGCCGGGCCGCCTCGAGATCGGCGACCGCCAGCACCAGATGGTCGATGCCCCTCATGAGCGCCTCCCAAGCCTCCACGGGGTCAAGTAGGCTCGGGCGTTTGCGGCCTCAGTGCCGCGGGCAGCCGGTCGATGTCCTTCACATGCAGGTCTTGCTGCGGGAATGGAATCTGAACCCCCGCCTTCTTGAAGCGCCCAAAAATGGCGAAGCGCAATTCGCTGCCGATGACAGCGACATAGCTGACATCGTCGATGTAGGCCCGGAGCTCGAAATCCAGCGAACTGGCGCCGAAATCCATGAACAGCACGAACGGTTTCGGAAAGGCCAGCACCCGCGGGTGATCTCTGGCGCATTGCAGCAGCAACTCACGCACCATTTCGGGATCGGAGTCGTAGCTCACGCCCACCGGCACCCGCACCCGGCCCATGAGGTCGAGATGGGTCCAGTTCGACACCGATTCGGAGATCAGACTGGAATTGGGCACGATGATCGAGCACCGGTCGAAGGTCTCGATCTCGGTGGCGCGCGCGTTGATGCGCTTGACGGTGCCTTCGCCGCCTCCGACCTTGATCCAGTCGCCGACCTTGATCGGCCGCTCGACCAGCAGGATCAGGCCCGACACGAAGTTGTTGACGATCGACTGCAGGCCGAAGCCGATGCCGATGCCAAGCGCGCCCGCCACGATGGCGATGTGGGTGAACTGGACGCCTGCCGCCGATATGGCGACAAGAGCGGCAATGGATACCGCGGCATAGTTGGTGCCGGTGCGGATCGAGTCGCGCACCCCCGGGTTAAGCTGGGTGCGCGCCAGCACCCGCCGGTCGAGCCAGAAGGTGAACAGCCGGGCGGCCAGCAGCCCGGCCACCAGCACGGCGATAGCCCGCATGATGGAAGCCGGATCGATGATGATGTCGCCAATCTGGAAGCCGTAGAAAATGGTGGCGACGTATCCCCTGAGGTCGATCCAGGTGACGGCCCACAGCGCGAGGATCAGCGGCAGCCCGATGAGAACGATGCCCAAGTCGGCCAGCGCATTGATGGCAAGTCCGAGCCGGGTGATCGAGCGTTCTCCGAGGGCGAAGGTGGAGCGCAACACCCGCCCGGCAGCACTTTGGCGGACAAGCCCGCTCTTCGCCGCATTGTCTACCAGGTGATGCAACAGCACCAGGCTGGCGACCAGCGCGGCGGTGGGGA
>CAYWVA010000488.1:0-2265 GCA_964461545.1 uncultured Rhizobiaceae bacterium
AATGCGCCTGGTTGTTGCGGCAATCGCAGTTCTGATCCTGTCCTTCGTGCCGTTGCTGGTCGTAGGCTTTCTCGATCCGTCGGCCAATCCGATCGGCCTCGGCCTGCTATCCGTCGCGGGCACTTTCATAGCCCTGCTGCTGCTGGCGATTGCAGTAGCCCTCGGCTTGTGGCGCTGGGTGCGGTCGCTTTAGCAAACGCCAACCAGGTGGCCGTTGATCGCCGGTGCAGCCTTCCTTTAGTCGGGCTTGTCGGGCTCCCGCGGGCCGTATTTTTTCACGTGCCACCAGGTTGAAAGAATAGCCAGAAGAAAGATGAGCATGCACGCAGCGACAAACAGGTCTGCAGCCACTGAAGTGCTCCTTGTTGGGCGGGTAGCATCTAAGCAGAACCGTGGCTGTCGGCAAGGAGGCCCGCTGCTGCCGCATTGTCGCAGCCCTAACTAGGCTCGGTCTCCCGCCGGCGGAACCATCGCCAGCCCTATTGCGAAGGCTCCCGCTTCACCGACTCCAGCTGATCGAAATAGGCGGTGATGCGTTCGGCGGCGTCCGCGATGTCGCGCGGTGCGGCCTTTTCTCGTTCGCGGGTAGCCTCGGCCATCGCCCGAAGCTCCGGCCGCAGGTCGATGCCGGCCAGTTGCAAGCCATGGGCTGCGGCGAGAACGCCGGTGGCCAACACATGGGCCTGCGCGTAGAGCCGCTCGCGACTGTCTGGCGCGGCCGGATCGATCGCCTCGGCCATGTGGATGATGTCGACCGCGCGCGCCTTGACTGCTTCGGCGACGGCTGGCGGTGGCGGTTTCAGCTGGCCGATGAAGTACATGGCGTCACGCGCCACCATGGGATCTGGCGCAGCGATGCGGGCCACCAGGGCAGGTACGAGATCCGTGCGGCCCGCCAGCACGGTCGCCGCCTGCTCACGGATTTGCGGCGGAGTATCGAGAGACATCAGGGCCAGCCAATCCCCCGTCGAGGCGTCGGCGGGAAGTCTGTCGAACGCAGATTCGGACCGTTCGGTAACCATGGGCGTTGGTGCTGGGCCATCAAGCCAGAGCTCGGCGATGACCGCAACAACCGCGCCGCCCACCAGCATAGCCAGCAAGGGCGGAATCATCCGGCCCGGCCCGACCTTCAGCGCTAGCCCGATCCCGGCTGCCAGTCCGACAATCGATCCCAGCGGCGCGAAGACCAGGAACGCGGTCATTGCCCGCATTCCCTCGAAATCAGAAACGCCGAATGCCCCCATGATGACATAGGAGCCGAACCCACCAACCACAGCGCCCGCGATGGCCCACAGTATCCCGGCCACAACGATCATCGTAGATGTCTCCTCTTTCCCTCGCGACGCGACCCTTCCCTCTCCTCCCGACAAACGGGGGAGGGAGAATTTGCTTGCGCCTCAGAGATCCTTGCACAGACGTAGCGCATCGTAGACCGCGGCATGGACATTGCGCGCCGCCACAGCGTCGCCGATGCGATAGAGCCGGAAGCGCCCCTCCGGGTTGACGGACGTGGCCTGAACGCGGCCATCCACCAGTGCCTCGTAGTCCACCTCGCCGCGATTGACCGACTCCTCCTTGAGTGCAAAGTAAAGCTCGTCCAAGGGCAACGTCGCCTGTTCCAGCACCACCTGATCGACAAGGCGCTCGCCGCAGTCGGCTTCCGTGTAGGGGCTCCACAAGGTGATGGCGAGCTTGTTGCCTTCGCGCCGCAGCCGCGACACCCGGGTCATCGGCGTGATCCTGACGCCGGCACGGTGCAGCTGTTGCATGTAGGGCACGACATTAAGCCCGCCCATTTCGGGCGCGAAATAGCGCTCGGGACTGACGATCTCCAGTCTGGCGCCGGCCCCGACCAGGACCTCGGCCGCGGCCAGCCCCGGATGGGCGCCGTTATCGTCGAACAAGAGCACGTCTTCGGCTGGCTTGGCCGCGCCCGCCAGAATGTCCCAGCTCGTAACCGCAAGTTCCGCCCCCTCCTCGATGGCATCGCCGCCGGGGAGCCCGCCGGTGGCCACCACCACCACGTCGGGCTCAAGCGCGCGCACGTCGTCGGCCTCGGCATAGCTGTTGAAGCGGACCGCCACGCCCAGGCGCTCGAGCTCGCTCATGCGCCAGTCGACGATGCCAATGATCTCGGCCCGGCGCTTCACCTGGACCGCCAACCGGATCTGGCCGCCTGGCTTGTCGGCTGCCTCGATCAGCGTCACGTCATGGCCGCGTTCGGCCGCGACCCGGGCCGCCTCGAGCCCGGCCGGACCCGCCCCC
>CAYWVA010000489.1:0-2262 GCA_964461545.1 uncultured Rhizobiaceae bacterium
AAGCGGCCGGATGCGAAGATCTCCTTCGATCTCGTGCTCGCACCGGCGGGCTGACGTGGGGGGCTGACATGCTGCAGGTCAATGGCGAGCCGTTGGACCGGATCGAGCGGCCGGCCGAGTTTGTCGAGACTTTGGCCAAAGGGCTCGCGGTGCTTGAATCTTTCGATGCCATGCACCCCGAGATGACGCTCACCGAGATCGCCCGCCGGGTCAATGCGTCACCGGCGGCGGTGCGGCGCAGCCTCATCACTCTCACGGTGCTCGGCTACGTCGGGCAGTCCGGGAAGCGGTTTCATTTGCGACCGAAGGTAATGAGCCTCGGGTCGGCCTTTTATTTCTCGGCCAGGATCGACGATCTGATGCTGCCCCACGTGCGCCATATCGTCGAAACCTTCGGGGATGCCTCGTCGGTCGCGACGCTCGACGGCCACGACGTGATCTACATTGCGCACAAGTCCCGTCAGCGTGCCCGCCGCGCCAGCGCCATTGCGGGCGCGCGCTATCCGGCGCACGCCACGTCAATGGGCCGCGTGCTGCTCGCCGGCCTGTCGGATGATGCACTGGAGGCCTATTTCGCTACGGTGAAGCCCGAGGCACTTACATCGTTGACCGTCACCTCTGTCAGCGAACTCAGAAAGATCATCGCCGAAGTGCGTCGAACGGGATATGCGACGACAGTCGATCAGCTCGACTACGGAATCACCGCGCTGGCGGTTCCGATCCGCAGCCCCAAAGGGGCCACCGTGGCCGCGCTGAACTCGTCCGGTTACACCGGCCTCGTCACGCCGGAACAGATGGTCGCAGAGCGGCTCACCGAGTTGCGCATCACCGCCACGCGCATCGCAGAATCCATCATCCGCTATCCGGTTCTGACCTCCGCATTGTTTGGGAATTGAACGGGAGCGCGTCTTCGACAGCTTCCGCGGATGCAGGTCGCCCCCAGTCACCGGCCGGCACTTTTCGGGTGGCGCCCCTCACACGATCGATGATACGGACTACAGCATTGCAGTGTGAGGGGCTGGCCTGTCGACCGGTCGGCGAACGTCGCAGGGGCTGACGGATGGCAGTTCAACACCGGATGCTCGCTTGTGTGGCTGTGCTGGCCATGTCCGTCTTGCTGGCCGCCTGTGGCGAGCAGCCGCAGCAGGGAGCAGCGGCGAGCGATGCGCCTGTGCCATCGGTGGTCGTGGCCCCGGTCGTCTCCACGCCCGTTTCCTTTGCCGTGGAGTTCGTCGGCCAAACGCAGGCCGTTCAGAAGGTCGACTTGCGTGCACGGGTGACCGGATTTCTTCTCAAGCGCGGTTTTGAAGAGGGCGGCAGGGTCGCTGAAGGCGATCTCCTGTTCGCCATCGATCAAGCCGAATACGCCGCCGCACGGGACGCCGCCGCCGCCAGGCTTGCGCGCGCCGAGGCGACCCTGCTCGAGGACAATCAGAACCTGGAGCGCTACCGCATTCTGGCCGAAAGGGGCACGGCCAGCGAAGCCCGGCTGGATGAGGCAATCGCCAAGCAGGGCCAGTCCAACGCCGACGTGACGGCCGCCAGGGCGGATCTTGCCCGCGCCAACCTCGATCTCGGCTACACCGACATCGTCTCCCCCGTCAGCGGCCACATCGGGCGCAGCAGCGTGGACGTGGGCAATCTGATCGGCCCCGATACCGGTGTGCTCGCCACCGTCGTCATCCTGGACCCGATCCAGGTCGTCTTCTCGATCTCCGAACGCGACTTCCTCAATTACAGGGAAGCCGTTCGCGACGGCACGGCACGTACCTTCGCGCCGTATGTCCGGCTGTCCAACGACGCGCTATACTCCCACCCTGGCAAGCTCGATTTCATCGACGTGCAGGTCGATCCCTCCGTCGGCGCCATCCAGGCGCGCGCTCAGTTTCCCAATCCCGACGGCCTTCTGCTCCCTGGCCAGTTCGTAAGCGTAGTCCTTGAAGGCGCCGAGCCGGAGACGCAGATCGTCGTGCCTCAGGCGGCCGTGCAGGCGAACCAGATCGGCCCATTTGTCATGGTGGTCGACGCCGACAACCAGCTCGATTTACGGCAGATCAAGACGGGCCAGCGCTCCGGCCCGTGGATTGTGGTGGCCGAGGGCCTGGAAGTTGGCGAGACCATTGTCGTTGAAGGCATCCAAAAGGTGCGGCCGGGCGCGACGGTCAATCCGGTGCAACAGGCGAGCATACAGGCTGGTACACAGGCGAGCGCCCCCGTCCAGTAGATGTTCAGCGCCTTTTTCATCGATCGCCCGAAATTCGC
>CAYWVA010000490.1:0-2262 GCA_964461545.1 uncultured Rhizobiaceae bacterium
AGCCGCCGGCGCTGGGCGAGAAGGCTGCGGGCCCGGGCGACGGCGGCATCGGGCGGGCGGCGGGCGAGAAGGACGTCGCGATGCGCCAGCCCGAGCCGGCGGGCGAGCTCGTCGAGTTGCTGGCGCAATGCGGCCAGTTCGCCTTCACGCTTCGGCAGGTCCTCCATTCGATCCACAACGGTCGCGCGCTGATCGGCCAGCCTGTCGACGGCTTCGGCATGGGCGAGCAGCGTTTCATCGACGCTGAGGGCGTCGAGCGGGGTTCTCACGTCCGCAATGTCCTGTTCGATTTGCTGACCTTCCTGTGCCAGCGTGCGGCGGGCTTCGAGGGCGCTCCGGCAGCGGGCCGGAAAATCTCCCGGGACTTTGGGCAGCAGGCCGAGCCTAACGCGCCCGGTCTCCAACTCGTCTATGCGGCGCAGGCGGGGCAGGGCGTTCTTCAGCCGGCCGAGCCGCGACAGCTCCTCGCGAACCTTGCGCTGCTCCTGCCCCAGCAGGTCCACCGCTTCAACCGCCTTATTCCGACCGGCCTGGGCGGCGCGGACGGTCTCGGCGTGCAAGCTCTCCTGGCGCACCCGCTTGCGGGCCTCGGCGTGGCGCTCGCAGGCCTGCCAGAACGGGCGCGAGGACACCTTGCGGCCGGCGGGAAACAGTTGCTCGGCCTCGGCCGTCAGGCTTGCACGCAGCGCGATCAGCGAAGACAGGCCCGGCGCCGCGGCGAGCAAAGTTTCGCCGACCCTGCCGCCACCGTCGATGAGCCGCCTGGCGCCGGCCCGTAATCGCTCGCGGTTGAGCCCGAAGGCATCGAGGAACAGCGCCCGGTCGACGTTGCCGAGAAACGAGGTCAGCGCGTCCTCGGCCAGCGGTGCCTCATTCACATCAAGCAGCGAAACCCTGCCTTTGCGGCGACGGAAAGCAAGTCGGCTGCCGTCGAGTCCAACAACTGTCGCGCCGATCCGCATGTTGGCGTAATCGTGTTGAAATCGGAACGGGCTTCGTTCCTCTATGCCATAGAGCACGTCGGCGATGGCGGCGAGCGCGGTCGATTTGCCGGCCTCGTTGGCGCCATAGATGACACTCAACGGCGCATCGGCTCCAAATGTGAGGCGTCGGTCGGTGAAGCACCCAAAGCGATCGAGATGCAGTTCCAGAAACCTCATCGCTCCCCCTCACCGTGGGCAGAGACAAGGCGCGACACGATCAGGTCCCTGGCTCCAGCGAGCACGGCATCGATGTCGGCATCCTCTCCGCCGCCTGGCAGGAGCGCCAGCACCTCGCGCGGCGCCTTGGCGCGGATCAGGGCCAGATGGGCGGAAAGGTCCTGGCGGAAATCGGGCCGAGTGGTGGCGGCGGCAAATGCCTCCTCGAGATCGGCCAGCGGCAAGGCAAGCGTGCCAGCATTCGCCGGCGCCTTCGTGTCGAGAATGACCCTTTCGATATAGACCTGGTCCGACAGCGCGGAGGCCACAGCCTGCAGTTCCTCAGTGAGGCGCACTTTGTCGGCGACCAGATGGGCGTGGAGCTCGGTCGCTCCGGTGAGCCGCAACCGGAGCGCCAGCGGCCGGCCCTCGCACGCTCGTACCAGCGGTGCCAGTGCGGCGCGAACGGCATTGTGCAAAGCGACGGTATCGCTTGCGCCGGCGATATCGAGCAGAGGGGTCTCCCATCGTGCCGCGTCGAGTTCCAGGGCCTCATGGGATTTCACGGAGTTATTGTCGACGGTGACAAGCGTAGCCCCCTTTGGTCCTGTCTCGCGGGCGTGGCGGCCCTGCAGATTGCCTGGAAAGACGATCGGGGGATCGGTGTGGACGACTTCGCGGGCATGGACGTGGCCTAGGGCCCAATACTGGTAGCCGACCCGCAGCAGGTCGTCGATCGAGCACGGAGCATAGACGTCATGGCCATCCCGGCCGGTGAGCGAGGTGTGCAGGACTCCGATGTTGCACCAGCCGGGGCGGGCGGCCGGGAACTCGCCGGCCATGTTTTCGGCCACATGGCGCTGGGCGAAGCTGCGGCCGTGCAGGACGACGCCTAAATCTTCGAGTTCCACGGACTCGACCTTGCGGGTCCAGAACTGGTACACGCCATCGGGCAGCGGCAACGCACGGCTGATCTCACTCGCCGCATCGTGGTTGCCGCGAATGACGAAGAGCTTGATGCCTTCGCGCACCAGGCGAGCCGCTTCGCGCACGAAGAATTGCCCGGTCGCATAGTCCTTCCAGTCGCCGTCATAAAGGTCGCCGGCGATGATCACGAACGCCG
>CAYWVA010000491.1:0-2248 GCA_964461545.1 uncultured Rhizobiaceae bacterium
CGCTGCTGATCGACGGGATCGATATCCGCCAGTTCCATCCCCATGAAGTGCGCCGCGCCATTGGCTTTGTCGGCCAGGATTCCGAGCTGTTTTCGGGTTCGCTGCGCGATAACATCATGATGGGTGTACCCGGTGCCACTGCTGAGCAGTTTGTGCACGCCTGCCGCATATCCGGCGTGGAGGACTTCGCTACCAAGCACCCGCTGGGTTTTGGCATGCAGATCGGCGAGCGCGGCCAGGCGCTGTCGGGTGGCCAGCGGCAGGCGGTGACGCTTGCCCGTGTCCTGTTGCTCAATCCTCAAGTGATCTTCCTCGATGAGCCGTCAGGTGCCATGGACCTGGCCAGCGAGCGGATCCTTGTCGGGCATCTGAGGCGCGCCAGGCGGCCCGACCAGACGCTCATCATTGCGACCCACCGCTACTCCATGCTGGACATCGTCGACCGGCTGATCGTGCTGGCCGCTGGCCGCGTCGCCGCTGACGGCCCCAAGACCAAGGTCCTGGAGGCGCTCAAGCAGCAGGTGCCGCAAAAGCTCAAGCACTAGGTATGGGGCGGGGGCCCGCCGGAATCAGCGCTCGCGCAGGGCCTCCTGTCGAGCCCTGTTGATGGGCTTCAACAGATAGTCGAGCACCGTCTTCTTGCCGGTCAGGATATCGACGCTGGCCACCATCCCCGGGATGATCGGCATTTCGCGGGTCTCGGAGGCCAGCCGATCAGTGTGAGTCTTGATCGTCACCAAGTAGTAGACCTCGCGCGTCGTCTCGTCGAGCGAACTGTCGGCAGAGATCTTTTCGACCTCGCCGTCGAGTCCACCATAAATGGAGAAGTCGAAGGCGGTGATCTTCACCAGGGCGGGCTGGTTGGGATGAATGAAGGCGATATCGCTCGGTCGCACCCTGGCTTCGACTCTGAGTGTGTCGTCGACCGGTACGATTTCGACCAGGGGCTCGCCGGCCCGAACCACGCCACCGATGGTATTGACATTGAGCGCGTTGACGATGCCGTCGACCGGCGCCCTGATATCGGCCCGCACGACCCGGTCCCGGGCCGAGATCAAAGTTTCTTCCACGACTGCAAGCTCGGCTGTCTTGTCGCTGAGCGCCGCCTGGGCGGCCTCGCGAAAGCGCAGCGAGTGTTCCTCCATCTGGGCGGTAACCTCGCGGATGGCGGCTTGCAGCCGCGGGCGCATGTTGTTGGTGGTGGCGACGTGGCCTTCGAGGTCGGCGATCTCGCGCTGGAGCCGGATGACATCGGTTTTCGGCACGACCCCACGTTCAGCCAACGGCGCCTTGAGGGCCTCTTCCTCGCGCGCCAGCGCAAGATTGGCCTTGAGGCGCTGCTGGTTGGTTTCAAGCTCCGCAAGCTCCTGCTGACGCTGATCGATGCGCTCCTTGAGGACGGACATCTGGATGGCGAAGCCCTTGCGGCGGACATTGTACAGCTCAAGTTCCGCCGCCACCGTCTGCGGCGCTCGCTCCATGAACTCCTGCGAGAAAGCCGGCGGCGAGCTGTCGTCGGTGGCAAGTTCATGAGTAAGCCGGGTGATCTGTGTCTTGAGACTGGCTTGCCTTGCCAGGAGTTCGCCGAGGTTGGAGGCAAAGCCGGTGTCGTCGACCCTGAGCAGCACGTCACCCCTGCTGACGAGATCACCGGCTCGGACCAGAATATCCTTGATGATGCCGCCTTCCAGGCTCTGGACCACCTGGTTGTGGCCAGCCGGGATGACGCGCCCCTCGCCACGGGTGACTTCGTCGAGCTCCGCCCAGGAGGCCCACACAATGCCAAGTGCAAACATGACGACGAGCACGACGAGGAGCAGCGTGCCTCGGCGCGAGAACCCGCCGTGCACGGCGGCGTCGTAGTCGGTCACAAATGCGAGGTCGGAACGGTGCTTGGCCATCTTGGCGATGTTGGAGCTTTAAGCGGGCTGCAGTTTGCAATTATACCACAGTCGGCGACGCGTATCACTGGGCAGGAAGGTCCGAGCGACCCGACGCGTCAGGTCCCAAACCCCTCCCAGAATGCCTTTGCCTTGGCAAAGAAGCCTTCCGACTGAGGTGAATTGTCCCGTGAGGCGTCTTCGAACTCGCGCAGAAGCTCGCGCTGGCGACGGGTGAGGTTCACCGGCGTTTCGACATTGGCCTGGATATACATGTCACCGAACTGGTTTGATCTCAGCACCGGCATGCCTTTGCCCTTGAGCCGGAACTGCTTGCCCGACTGGGTACCCTCAGGGATCGACACGCG
>CAYWVA010000492.1:0-2246 GCA_964461545.1 uncultured Rhizobiaceae bacterium
TGTCGGCCGACTTCGCCCGCCTCGGCGAAGAGGTCAGGGCTATTGATGCCCAGGGCTGCGACTGGGTGCATGTCGACGTGATGGACGGCCATTTCGTACCCAATATCACCATCGGGCCGATGGTGGTGGCGGCCATCCGGCCGCATACCGCCAAGGTGCTCGACGTTCATCTGATGATCGCCCCGTGCGACGCCTATGTGGCGCCTTTTGCCGAAGCTGGCGCCGATATTGTCACGGTGCACGCCGAGGCCGGGCCCCATCTCGACCGTTCGCTGCAGCTTATCAGGGCTTTGGGCAAGAGGGCGGGGGTTTCCATCACCCCGGCGACGCCCGAAAGCGCCATCGAGCACGTGCTCGACCGGGTGGATCTGGTGCTCGTCATGACGGTCAATCCGGGCTTCGGCGGGCAGGCGTTCATCCCCGCCATGGTCGAAAAGGTCCGGCGCGTCCGCGCCATGATCGGCGCCCGGCCGATCCATCTGGAGGTCGACGGGGGCATCACCGTGACAACCGCCGGCCTAGCCGCCAAGGCCGGAGCCGACGTCCTGGTGGCGGGATCGGCAGTCTTCAAGGGGAGGAAGGATGCTGACTACGGTGGCAATATGGCTGAAATCCGCGAGGCCGCCGCGAGCGCCGTCGCTGCGGGCTGACGCGGGGCCGCGGCTATTTGACGTAAGGACAAGTCTTGCCGACACAGTCCCGATCTGGCAAAAGCGCCAACCGCAGATGCGGCGCCGCCTTGCGCCCGGGCGCAGTTTGCGACATGGCGGCTGATGACAGGATCTGGCACCGGTCCGGACATTCCGGCGCCACGGCAGAACGCGGGGCCGCCCATCGATGAGCCGCCCGGCGCGGATATGGAAAAGCATGAACTCTGTTTCGGGCCAGCCCGTGCAACGGCTGGTCGCGGCGATCTCGGTCTATCTTGAACGGCAGGTGCTGATCGTGACGCTGCTCGGCTTCTCGGCCGGGCTGCCGCTGGCGCTGACGACCTCGACTCTTATGCTGTGGATGACCGATGTCGGCGTCGACCTGACGACGGTCGGACTTTATGCCCTGGCCGGGCTTCCCTACACGCTGAAGTTCCTGTGGGCGCCATTGGTCGATGCTTGGCGCATCCCGGTGCTCAGCAGGCTGCTGGGCCGGCGGCGGGGCTGGCTCATATTCACCCAGTTGCTGCTGATGGCGGCGATCGTCATGCTGGGCGGGCTCGATCCGCTGCATGCGCCGCTGCTGATCGCCCTTGCTGCGGTGTTCGTGGCTACGGTGTCGGCTACCCAGGACATCGTGATCGATGCGTTCCGGGTCGAGAGCCTGAGCACCGACCAACAGGCCGCCGGCGTCGGCGGCTACGTCATGGCCTACCGGCTGGCGCTGCTCGTTTCGTCAGCCGGCGTGGTGGGCGTCGTCGGCTTCCTCGAGGCATCCGGAATGGCGACGGAGACCGTCTGGTTCTACGGCTATGCCGGGGCTGCGGGGCTCATCGTGCTCGGCATGGCGGCGGTTATGGCCGGACGGGAACCCCGGCTGCCGGAGAGTGCCGACCCGGAGACGGCGACCGCCGCCCCGACTGCGGCGCGACCACTGGTGGTGGCGGTCGCGGCCTTTGGCGACATGTTCAAGATGCCGATGGCCGCAGCGGTGCTGCTGTTCGTGCTGCTGTTTCGCTTCACCGACGCCTTTGCCGGGATCATGATCGGGCCGTTCGTCATCGACATGGGCTACGACAAGCAGGCCTATGCCGCGATCGTCAAGGGGCTGGGCACCGGGGCAGTGATCGCTGGCGGCCTGATCGGCGGGGTGATCGCCAAGACACTGCCGCTGACCACCAGCTTGTGGATCGCCGGCATCCTGCAGGCCACCACCAATCTCGTCTTTTCGTGGATCGCGTTGCAGGGCGTCGACCACACTGCCCTGGCGCTCGGCATCGTCGTCGACAACGTCGCCAGCGGCATCGCGACGGTGATCTTCATCGCCTATCTGTCGAGCCTGTGCTCCAATCCGCTGCACACCGCCACCCAGTTTGCGCTTCTCACCGCGCTTGCCTCCACGGGGCGCACGGTGCTTTCGGCGAGTGCCGGAGCGGTGGCGGATTCGGTCGGCTGGGTCTGGTTTTTCGGGGTCAGCGCGCTGGTCGGTGTTCCTGCCCTCATACTGCTGGCCTGGCTGCAGTCACGTGGCCATTTCGACCCGGTCGAGCCCAGGATCGAGCTTGATTTCGACAGTGCCAGCCAGGGCGAAACCGA
>CAYWVA010000493.1:0-2246 GCA_964461545.1 uncultured Rhizobiaceae bacterium
GCGCCTGAAAGGTCAGCATCTCGCCGAACACCGAGGCGGTCTCGGCCAGCGTCAGGGGGGTCGAAGACATGAGCGCGCCTTGTGGCGCGGCCAATACCTGATGCACGCCGTGGCCAAGCTCGTGGGCAAGTGTCATCACGTCACGCGTCTTGCCCTGGTAGTTGAGCAGCACGTAAGGGTGGGCCGAAGGCACGGTGGGATGGGCAAAGGCGCCCGGCGCCTTGCCCGGCCGCACCGGAGCGTCGATCCAGCGGCCGTCGAAGAAGCGCCGGGCGATATCGGCCATCTCAGGGGCAAACCCGCCATAGGCGTCGAGCACCAGGCGCTTGGCCTCGTCCCACGGCACTTCACGCGTGTCTTCCTCGGGCAGCGGGGCATTGCGGTCCCAGTGGGCCAGGCGATCCTTGCCGAGCCAGCGGGCCTTGAGCGCATAGTAGCGGTGCGACAGGCGCGGATAGGCGCTTTGCACTGCCGCCACCAGAGCCTCGACCACCGGCCGCTCCACCCGGTTGGCGAGATGGCGCGAATCGGTCACGTCTTCGAAATGGCGCCAGCGATCGCTGATCTCCTTGTCCTTGGCGAGGGTATTGGTGATCAGCGTGAACAGCCTGAGATTGGCGCCGAGCGTTTGCGCAAGCGCCTCGGCGGCCGCCTGGCGCTTGGGCTCGTCGTGGTCGAGCAGAAGCTTCAGCGTCGGCTCGAGCGACAGCTCATCGCCATCTACGGTGAAGCGCAAAGCTGCCATGGTCTCATCGAACAGGCGGTTCCATGCCGACCACCCGGTCAGCGACTTTTCATGAAACAGCTCCTCGATCCTGTCGTCGAGCTGATGCGGACGCTCCTTGCGCAGATCGGTGATCCACGGCCGATAATGGGCGAGCTTGGGCGCGGCAAGTGCACGCTCCATGGCTAGATCGTCGATGCGGTTGAGCTCGAGCTCGAAAAACAGCAGCTGAAGCGAGATATCGGTGAGCTTGCCCTGGATGTCGCCGTAAAACTTCGACCGGTCGGGATCGATGGTGTCGCCGACGTAATAGAGCGTGGCATAAGAGCCGATCCGCCCGAGAAGGTCGCTCAAAGCCTCATAGGCCGAGATGGCTCGGCCGAGCGCCTCACCGCCGCCAGGCTCCGCGGCCAGCGGCCCAAGCCGTCCGCGCCATTCCCCGGCAAACGACGCCACGGCCTTGGCGGCGCGCTCGAGGTCGGCGGCCAGTTCTGGCGACTGCGGGCCGGCATAGAGGTCGTCGAGATTCCACTCGGGAAGTGCGCCCAAGCCCGGTGCTTCGGTCCTGCGGGCCGCGGCAACTGACGAAGGGCTGCTGCTCATGCTGGTAGTCCTTTGCTGGAAAAGCACACTTGGGCCGGAGCCGGCCTGTCCCTCATATGGGCCAGCGCAGCGCCCGGCTCAACCTCCCTGGGGTCAGGCAGGGTTTGCCCCTTGTGCCAATCTGGGCAGGCCTTAAGCGGCTCTTTACGCTTCGCGGGCACACTGCGCGGCGAATTTGGCGCCAAGGAGCCCGCGCCGACCTGACTTTCGTCTCAGGCCGGGTTCCGGACAACTGGACAATCTCCCGCCATGGCCCAACGCATCCTCATCGTCGACGACGACCCAACCCAGCGCCGCATCCTGGAAGAGATGTGTAAGCGGTTCGGCTTCGATCCTGTGGCGGTCGACAGTGGCGAAGCCGGGCTGGCGGTGCTGTCGGGGTCTCGCGGCCACGCCATCGGCCTGGTGGTGCTCGACCTTGTCATGCCCGGCATCGACGGACTGGAGTTCCTTGAGCGGCTTACCGCGGTGCGCTCCGAGCGCCCGGTCATCGTCCAGACCGCCCAAGGCTCGATCGAGACGGCGATCAAGGCGATGCGGGCCGGCGCCGACGACTTCGTGGTCAAGCCGATAAACCCTGAACGGCTCAAGGCATCGATGCAGAACCTGCTGAAGGTCACGGCGCTGACCGAGGAGGTCAAGCGACTGAACCAGAAGTTGGGCGGTGCCCTCAAATTCGGCGATCTCATCGCCTCGAGCCCGGCCATGGCCCATGTCATCCGGGTTGGCCGGCGCGCCGCACAATCCACCATACCGGTGTTGATCGAGGGCGAATCCGGCGTCGGCAAGGAGATGATCGCCCGCGCCATTCAAGGTGAGAGCGAACGGCGCGGCAAGCCGTTCATCGCTGTCAATTGCGGCGCACTGCCGGAAAACCTCGTCGAGAGCATCCTGTTCGGCCACGAGAAGGGTTCGTTCA
>CAYWVA010000494.1:0-2229 GCA_964461545.1 uncultured Rhizobiaceae bacterium
CAGAGGAACTTCATTCTCGCCATTTTCACATCCTCCCTTAAGCGGCCGCGATCTGGCAAAGCGTGACCTTGCCTTCATGCATGCCCGTCACCGGGTCGTAACCGTAGCTGGTTATGAGGTTAGCCATCTCGCCGAGCACGATCGGGTCGGTGCCGGGCGGATATTTGGAGCGCTGATCCTCGCCCATGTACCATCCCGAGAAGTGGAACGGCATGAACGCAACGCCGGGCCCCACGCGCTCGGTCACCAGCGCCTTGACGCGCGCCTTCGTACCGCCCTCCGGACCCGTCACCCAGACCCAGCCGCCGTCGCTGATGCCGCGCTGAGCGGCATCGCTCGGATTGATCTCGACGAACATGTCCTGCTTGAGCTCGGCGAGCCACTTGTTGGAGCGGGTCTCCTCGCCACCGCCTTCATACTCCACCAGGCGGCCCGAGGTGAGCACCAGCGGGAACTGCTCGCTGAGCTTGTTGTCCACGGCCTGCTGCTGGAGCGCGTGGCCGATATTGGGCATGCGGAACTGGCGCCCGTCCTCGCGGGTGGGATAATCGGCCACCAGATCGGGCCGCGGCGAGTAGATCGGCTCGCGATGCACCGGGACCGGATCCGGCAGGTTCCAGGCCACCGCCCGGGCCTTGCCGTTGCCGAACGGCACGCAGCCATGTTTGATCGCCACCCGCTGAATGCCGCCCGACAGGTCGATGGACCAGCTGACCTCGTCGATGGCTTCCTCATCGCCGCCGCCGATGGCCTCGATCACCGCCAGTTCCTCAGCCGTGAGATCGGCGTCCCAGCCCAGGTGCTTGAGCACCGCCATGGTGAACTCCGGATAGCCGTCGCGGATCTCCGAATCCACCGGCCAGCTGCCCTCGGCGAGCAGCGTTTCGCCGTCGCGCTCCAGCCCGAAGCGCGGGCGGAAGGCGGCGCCCCCGTCCTTGACCGGGATGTGCGGATTATAGAGGGTATGGGTGCCGGGATACCTGATTTCCGGCGTGCCCCAGCACGGCCACGGCAGCCCGTAGTAGTCGCCGCCCACCTCCGGATCGTCGGCCGGGGCGCGCAAGGTCACCACGTCGAACTTGGCCTGATTGGCCAGATGGGCCTTGAGCCGCTCGGGGCTCTGGCCGGTATAGCCGGTCGACCAGCCGCCGCGGTTGATCTCGCGCAGGATGGATTCGGGGGTCGGCTCCATGGAGAACTTGCCCTGAACCATCTCGTAGTTCTTGAACATCTGGTCGCCGAAGCCGAGCTTCACCGACAGGCGATAGAGCGCGGCATAGTCGTTGTCGGATTCAAACACCGGCTCGACGATCTTCTCACCCCATTGCAGCGACCGGTTCGAGGCGGTGCGCGATCCCGACGTCTCCAACTGCGTGCAGATCGGCAAGAGATAGGTGTTGTCGGTCCTGTCATGCAGCGCCGCAAAAGTGGTGGGATGTGGATCGCCCACCACCAGGAGGTCGAGGGCATCCATGCCTTTCTTGGCATCCTGCATGCGCGGCACGGTGTTGCCGCCATGACCGAACACCAGCATCGCCTTGATGTTGTCGCGCTGATCGACCTCTTCGGGGTCCATCATCGTGGCGTCGAACCAGCGGGTCGAGGGGATGCCGGCGACGTTCATGTTCTGCTCGGGCGTGCGCGCCTCGCGGCCGCCCTTGGCCGGCACCGCATCGAAGCGGCTCACGAAGTAGTCATAGGGCACCTCCCACACCCTCGACCAGTGCTTCCAGGCACCCTCGGCGAGCCCGTAATACAGCGGCAGGTTGGCGATATCGAGACCCAGGTCCGTCGCCCCTTGCACGTTGCAGTGACCGCGGAAGATGTTGGCCCCGGTGCCGAACGCGCCGACATTTCCGGTGGCCAGAAGCAGGTCGCAATAGGCCCGCACATTGGCCGTGCCGACCGTGTGCTGGGTGCCGCCCATGCACCAGATGAAGGTCGCGGGCCTCTCCTTGGCGAAGGTCTCGGCGACCCGGCGAAGCTGCGCCTCGGGAACCCCGGTGATGCGCTCCACCTCGGCCGGCGGATACTTCTTCACCTCCTCGCGGATCTGGTCCATCCCCCACACGCGCTGGCGGATGAACTCCTTGTCCTCCCAGCCGTTCTCGAAGATGTGCCACAGCAAGCCCCAGATCACCGCGATGTCGGTGCCGCCGCGGAACCGCACGTAGTCGGTGGCATGGGCCGCGGTGCGCGTGAAGCGCGGGTCGAAGACGATGACGTTGG
>CAYWVA010000495.1:0-2228 GCA_964461545.1 uncultured Rhizobiaceae bacterium
CGTTCAACGAAGAGCTGCAGACGGTCAACAGCCAGCTTCAACACAAGAATCAGGAACTGGAGGAGACCACCGATACGCTCAACAACCTGTTGGCCAGCAGCGAGTTCGCGACCGTGTTCCTGGACAAAAACTTCTGCATCCGGTGGTTTTCGCCGGCCAGCAAGGAGCTGCTTGAGTTGGTGGACTCCGACATTGGCCGGTCGGTCACCCATTTTGCGTGGAAGGTGGCGGACGATGCCCTGCTGCGGGATGCCGAGACGGTGCTTCAGAAGCTGAACGGAATCGACGCGGAGGTTCGCAGCAGCGCCGACCGCTGGTATCTGCGGCGCGTGCTACCCTACCGAACGCATGACGACCGGATTGCCGGCGTGGTGATCAGCTTCATCGATATCACCGAGCGCAAACTGGCATTGGATGCGATCGATGAGGCGCGCCTCAACGCCGAGGCCATCATCGAAACGGTCCGGCACCCGGTCATGGTGCTCGACGCCAAACTGCGGGTCCAGTCGGTCAATCCAACTTTCTGTGAAGCGTTCGCCTGTCCCGCAGAGCAATCGAACGGCTATCTCCTGCACGAGTTGGACCACGGCGCCTGGGACATCCCCGAGCTTCGACAGTTGTTGCACGACACCCTGGAGCGGGAACAGGCGTTTGAGGGGTTCGAGATCGCGCACGATTTCCCGCGCCTGGGGCGGCGGCACATGCTGCTCAACGCGCGCAGGATGGCGCTCGGCAGTAATCGTTCAAACCTGATCCTGCTTTCCATTGAAGACGTGACCGCACGCGTCGAGGCAGACATACGGCGCGAAACCCTGGTCGGCGAACTCAACCATCGTGTCAAGAACATGCTCGCAATGGTGCAGTCCATCGCTTCACAGACGCTGCGACGAAGCGGTTCTCTTGAGGAATTCAAGCCAGCGTTCGAAGGACGTCTGCACGCCCTCGCTCGTGCTCATGATTTGCTGGTTGCGGAGGATTGGAGCGGCGCCGATCTGGGCCAGCTTGTCCGCCTCACTTTGGAGCCCTATGGCATGGGCGCGAGAGTGGCGGTCGATGGTCCCAGTCTACACCTGACGCCCGGGGCTGGCGTTGCAATGGCCATGGTCCTGAACGAACTCGCGACCAACGCCATCAAGTACGGTGCTCTGTCAAATCGAAGCGGCCGCCTCCAGCTGACTTGGCGGCTGGATGGCAGCGCCGGCAGCCAGTGGGTTCACCTGCAGTGGATCGAGACCGGCGGTCCGCCGGTGACCCCGCCCTCCCGCCACGGGTTTGGGTCGAGCTTGATCGAGCGCTCCATTACCCATCAGCTCGGCGGCACTGCAACGGCGGAATTCCGAGCTGAGGGGCTGTACTACGAGATAGCGTTTCCCTGGCAGGAAAATGGCCTCCCCGCGGTTTCGGAAAGGGATTGAGCCATGGCGCCATCACCTGAGAAGCTCCGTGGTTTGCGCATTCTGGTCGCCGAAGACGAGACGCTCGTTCTAATGGAAATCGAGGACATGCTGCGCGAGCTCCGGTGCGAGATCGTTGGCCCCGTGTCCACCGTCGCCGCCGCTCTGGTTGCAATCGAAGAGTCCGGACTGGGCGGCGCGCTCCTCGACATGAATCTGCATGGCGAGCGGATTCTGCCGGTCATCAAAAAGCTTCTGGCGAAGGGCGTACCATTCCTTCTCGTCACGGGTTACGCGGGCGGTACCGGCGACGAACCGGAGCTCAAGGATGCACCAAGGCTCACCAAACCCTTCAGCCTGCAAAGCCTGGGCGCCGCCATGACCGAGGCATTCGCCCCGCGATAGTCAGCAAGATAGTCGGTGCAGGACGGCGGAGCAGATCGCCGGCGATTTTCTCCTGGAGAAACCTGGTGTGACTGACGAAGGTCCGAAAATGTTAAGGGTTCTCGGTTGCCTGCCCCTGATGGATGGCGCCACGAGTTCGGGCGGCATACGTCCGAGAAGCCTCACGGGAGGAAACCGCGGAACGCGCTCGCTAGGTGGTGCCGTGCGCTATGGGATAGTGGCGTGAGCGCATAGTTTGGTCTTGACAAATATTCCTATTTATGCTTATCATCCTCGCATCTCTTCCCCCGAGGGGGCGTTGTCTAGACCGCCTGGATCACGTGGGGAGGGAACGGCGCCCGCGCCGGTCGGGGCCCGCCAGGCGTTTTCGCCCGGCGGGGAACGGTCCCGATCGTCCCGGGGGTCTCTTGCCCCACCCCTCCGGCACTA